>JAZRTD010000072.1:0-1284 GCA_045651845.1 Clostridia bacterium
TAAAGACCCATACCCGCGACGCTGTGCCTTATCTTATATACAAAAGCTACGAGAGTCACGAGGAAAATAACGCAAGATATACCGAGGCAGATGCCGAAAAAACCGGAAACTATGTTCCCCTCGGCTATGAAATTATAAAAATGTTACTGGCTTAACATTAAATAATGGGAGGAAATTATGAATACTGATAAATACACCAAATACATTAAATATTGATACATAACCGCTTGCGTTGCGGTGTTTATATTTTTTCTCCCTGCTCTTTTAAATCTGTTTATGCCGTTTATCGTGGCATTTGTTATCGCTGCACCATTTCACAAAATAGTGGAATTCCTTGCGGCAAAGCTTCATATCAACAGGAGTGTCAGCTCTATCGCTATTTTATCATTAATTCTCCTGATTATAGGAGCACTTTTAGGTTGTGCTTTCTATTATCTTTATAATCAGATTAAAAGCTTTATAGGGATTCTTCCTGAAACCATAAAAGATTTCGGCGAAACCCTTGCAATTCTGTATGAGAAATTCAGAAATTTTGCCCCATCTCTGACAAGCTCCATTGACAATTTTGTGGGAAACTCTAATTTCTCTTTAAAATCTTACACCCCGCAAATAACAAACAGTGCCATCGGCTATGCGACAGATTTTGCCGCATCGGTTCCATCCGTTCTGTTTTTCCTGTTAATCCTTTTGCTGTCGGTATTTTTCTTTATAAAGGATTACAACTCTATTATGAGTTTTTTCAGAGAGGCAATCCCCGAAAAAACTCTATCTGTCTTAAGATATCTTAAAACCACAGCCTGGGACGGATTTGCAGGATATGTAAAGTCACAGCTTATCCTCTCCTCCATAACCGCACTTCTTGTTGCGGTGACATTTTGGGTTATCGGCATTGAATATGCGGTTGTTTGGGCAATAATCATTGGAATTGTTGACGCCCTGCCCATTTTAGGCTCAGGAATTATCCTTATTCCATTCTCCGTCATTTTGCTTATCACTCAGGAAAACACCGTTTTTGCCATAGTAATCCTTGTTCTTCAGGCGGGTGTCTTTATTGTAAGACAGGTCCTCAGCCCGAGAATAATGAGCTCACAGTTAGGACTTCATCCTCTTCTGACGCTCATATCTATCTATATCGGAAACAAAATTATGGGACTTATGGGAATGATTGTTTTTCCCATTCTTTCACTTCTTCTTGTCAGCTTTTATAAATCATATAAAAACGCAGGGAGCTGGGAAAACATTATTAATGATAACACAAATGAGAGCGAAGCCAAATAGCGTACT
>JAZRTD010000073.1:0-2811 GCA_045651845.1 Clostridia bacterium
AATAAATACGGTCCTGAAATGTTTCAGGGGCTTATTGATAAGGCGGAAAGCTTTATTGAGTATAAAATCCGCAAAACTGCGGAAAAATATGATTTCAATGATGTTGATCAGAAAATAGGCTTCATTTCCGAGGCTTCGCAGATTTTCTCGGAAATTAACGACCCTGTTAAGCTGGAGGTTTATGTTAAGGATATTGCCAAAAAGGTGGATATAAAGCCTGAACAGTTTATGGCGCAGATAAAGGCGCTTCGCAAAACCGACAGAGGTAAAGAGGAGCGGGAAGTTTTGAGAAATGAAATAAGGTCAATGGAAATCCGGCGCGGAGGCAGAGATAAAACCCCCGAGGAACGACGGATTTATGAGGCTGAAAAGCTGTTTCTCAACCTGATTTGCGATAAAAAGATTTTTGAAACGGTTAAGGATGTGCTTTCCCCCGAGGATTTAAGCGAGCCCATACATAGGAAAATCTGTGAAAAACTTTATGGGATTCATAGTGAGGGAGTACCTTTTGAAGCAACAGGCTTTGTAAATGACTTTCCGAATGAGGAAACGGGCATTGTGGCAGAAATCCTGACCGATGACAGAAATGTTGAAAACCGAGCAGAGGCAGTTGCCCTGCCGATTCAGATAATAAAAGAAAATTTACAGAAACAACAGATATCAAAGCTTAATGAAAATGACGAAGAAGGGCTTATGGAATATTTCCGTCAGCTCAAAGAGAAGAAACAGTAGGAGGACAAAGAAATGGCTGAAGAAAAAAACACTTCCAAAAGCTCCAAAAAGCAGATTTTGCAAGAGCTGTTGGAACTTGGCAAGAAAAACGGTGTCATAACCTATGACGAGATTGCCTCAAAAACCGAGGAGCTTGAGCTTGACGGTGAGCAAATGGACCTTATTTACGAATACCTTGAGAAAAAAGGTATTGAAATAACAGGGAATTTTGAAGAAGAATTAAAGGATTTGGAAGATGACCTTGAAATAACTGATGAGGAACTGGCAGAACTGTCCGTTCCCGACAGTATCAGCATTGATGACCCTGTAAGAATGTATCTTAAGGAAATCGGTAAGGTTGACCTTTTATCAACAGAGGAGGAAGCAGAGCTTGCACGCAAAATGGCAGACGGTGATGCCGGAGCGAAAAAGCGTCTTGCAGAGGCCAATCTCCGACTGGTTGTAAGTATTGCAAAACGCTATGTGGGCAGAGGTATGCTCTTCCTTGATCTGATTCAGGAAGGAAACCTGGGTCTTATTAAGGCTGTTGAAAAATTTGACTATACAAAAGGTTATAAGTTCAGCACCTATGCAACATGGTGGATAAGACAGGCTATAACCCGTGCAATCGCTGACCAGGCAAGAACTATCCGTATTCCTGTTCATATGGTTGAAACAATCAATAAGCTCATAAGAGTCACAAGACAGCTGGTTCAGGAACTGGGCCGTGACCCGTCCCCTGAAGAAATTGCGAAAGAGCTTAATATGCCTCTAGATAAGGTTGCGGAGATTATGAAAATTGCCCAGGAGCCTGTATCATTGGAAACTCCCATTGGCGAGGAAGAGGACAGCCACCTTGGCGACTTTATCCAGGACGACGACGCCCCTGCTCCGTCAGAAGCGGCAACCTTTACACTTCTTAAAGAACAGCTTGCAGAGGTCATAAATACTTTGACAGCAAGAGAAGAAAAAGTTTTAAGACTCCGTTTCGGTCTTGATGACGGCAGAGCAAGAACTCTCGAAGAGGTTGGTAAGGAATTTAATGTAACAAGAGAAAGAATAAGACAGATTGAAGCCAAAGCCTTAAGAAAGCTCCGCCATCCAAGCAGAAGCAAGAAGCTTAAGGATTACCTTGAATAGGAAAGGACTTAATATAATGAAGAAAATAATTGCTGTAATATTAATGATAGCTATGATGGTTCCGTTAACAGGGTGCCGTACCGGGAAGAATGCCCCGCTTCAAAAGGAAGTTGAGCGTCTTGAGGAAGCCGCGAAAAAGGAAGCAAAATAGAAATATAAAGATTTTACATAAATATATGCACCTGTTTATTAAGGTGCATATATTTTTTATAAAAAATTCAAAAAAGGTATTGACAAGGGGATGAAAGTGTGGTAATATGGTAAAGCTGTCGCCAAGAGGGGACAGGGTATAGAGCAGAAAAAACTTTTGAAAAAAGTTAAAAAAAGTACTTGACAAAAGGAAAAGACTGTGATATACTAAATAGGCTCTCTTGTTGAGAGGGAGACAGACAGGCGGTGAGCCTGTGAGAGATGTTTGAAAAGTACACAGTGATTAAAGCGGTAATAAGTACGAAAAGTACTATTACGACAATTGCACAAGGTATAACCTTGTCAATTCTTTAAAGTTTTAGCGAACTTTACAAAACGTTAGTATTCAAATTTGAGCTAATCAAATTTCGGAAATTTTTTCGAGAGTTTGATCCTGGCTCAGGACGAACGCTGGCGGCGTGCCTAACACATGCAAGTCGAGCGAGAATTCACGAAATGATTCCTTCGGGATGAATTTTGTGAAGGAAAGCGGCGGACGGGTGAGTAACGCGTGAGTAACCTGCCCTTTGGAGGGGGACAACATTCCGAAAGGAATGCTAATACCGCATAACATATATTTAAGGCATCTTAGATATATCAAAGATTTATCGCCAAAGGATGGACTCGCGTCTGATTAGCTAGTTGGTGGGGTAAAGGCCTACCAAGGCGACGATCAGTAGCCGAACTGAGAGGTTGATCGGCCACATTGGGACTGAGACACGGCCCAGACTCCTACGGGAGGCAGCAGTGGGGGATATTGCGCAATGGGGG
>JAZRTD010000074.1:0-7593 GCA_045651845.1 Clostridia bacterium
TCTTTTCCCATTCCGCCGTACTGTGTTCCCTGACCTGAAAAAACAAATGCTATTTTACCCATATATTTGCCCCTCCTAATATTTTCTCCGCCTCAGCCATAACTTCCGTTACAATTTCAGCCGAAGTTTGTTCACGGTCTACCATTCCTGCAATCTGTCCGCATGGGAAACATCCCTGTTTTTCGTCGCCCTCAACCGCCGCAAGACGGAGAGCGCCAACACCCATTGCCTCAAGCTCATCATCGGAAACAGCACTGTATTCCGCTTTCATATATCCCTTTGAAAAAGGTGTTTTAATGCTTCTTACAGGGTGGCCAAGACGTTTACCCGTAACAATCGTTGAAATATCGCTGGCTTTTAAAACCTTATTCTTATAATTCTGGTGGACATTACATTCCGTGGCAACTAAAAATCTTGTTCCCATCTGAACGCCAACCGCTCCAAGCATAAACGCCGCGGCAACGCCTCTTCCGTCCCCTATTCCGCCTGCGGCAATAACAGGGATTGAAACTGCATCGCAAACCTGTGGAACAAGCGCCATTGTTGAAAGGTCTCCAACGTGTCCGCCTGATTCTCCGCCCTCTGCAATAACCGCACAAGCGCCTGCGCGCTCAACTTTTTTCGCCATTGCAACTGATGCAATAACAGGAATAACCTTAATCCCGCAATCGTTCCACATTTCCATATATGCCGAGGGGTTTCCCGCCCCTGTTGTTACAACAGGAACTCTCTCCTCTGCAACGATTTTTGCAACAGACTCAACGTGAGGACTCATAAGCATTATATTTACCCCAAAAGGCTTGTCGGTTCTCTCCTTTGCAATTCTTATCTGCGCTCTCAGATATTCCCCGTCAAGATTCATTGCAGAAATTATACCAAGACCTCCTGCATTGGAAACCGCCGCCGCAAGCTCCCCGTCAGCAATCCAAGCCATTCCTCCCTGAAAAAGAGGATATTTTATATTAAGCATTTCACAAATCGGTGATTTTATCATTTCGCTTTCCCCCTTACCACTTTATAAGGCAAACGCCTGATGAAAGTCCGCCTCCAAAGGCTGTGAGAATTATTTTGTCCCCTGCCTTGAGCATCCCTTTCCTGTTCATTTCATCAAGAGAAATCGCAATGCTGGCTCCGCCCGTGTTGCCGTATTTGGAAAGATTCATAAACATTTTATCTTCACTCATTTTAAGACGCTTTAAGCCAAACTGAATAATTCTCGCATTTGCCTGATGAGGAACAACATAGGCTATGTCATCGCTTGTGAGATTGTTTCTCTCCATAATTGCAAGAACATCGTTGCACATACTCTCAACCGCAAACTTAAAGGTTTCCTGTCCGTTCATATATATATACGGCTCATTATTTTCACCTGTGTAAAATGGCGAAGTTCCTGCAAAAGACGGGATTTTAATAACATCGTCGCCCCCGATTGTGCGAAGTTCGGAATCAAGATAATTTTCGCCCTGACCCAGAACAACTGCCCCTGCTCCGTCACCGAAAATAACACAGGTGTTTCTGTCCTCAAAGTTAACCAGCTTTGAAAGTCTTTCCGACGCTAAAACCAAAGCCTTTTTAACCTTGCCCCCTGCAAAAAAGCTATACGCCGTTTCTAAAGCAAACAAAAATCCCGAACAAGCACTGCTCACATCAAAAGCAGGACATTTTGCACCAATTGCCGCCTGAACCTTTGCCGCAACAGTAGGGCAAACATCTTCACCGCTTATAGTTGCACAGATGATTATGTCAAGCTCCTCTGCCGAAACTCCGCTGTTTAAAAGCGCAGCCTTTGCCGCCTCTATACCAAGGTCAGATGTGGTTTCATTTGTGCAAATCCTTCGCTCTGAAATTCCCACACGCTTTTTAATCCATTCATCACTGGTTTCAACCATTTTCTCCAAATCATCATTGGTCAGAACCTTCTCGGGAACATAACTTCCTGTTCCTAAAATCTTAAAATTCATTATTTCCCCTCCAACTTTATTTTTATCGCTTTACAGCTGCTTTTTCCACAAAAAATTCTGTCAGCTTCTTTAATGTTACAATAACAATATCAAGCTCATTCTCAGAAACATTTTTTATAACATAATCCACCATTTCATCGTGGAATTGCTTGTGCATTTCATTGACTTTGGCGCCCTTTTCCGTCGGACTGACAAGAACAACCCGTCTGTCACTTTCGCTTCTCCAACGCACCAGATATTCCTTTGCAACAAGAGCATTAACCGCCGTTGTAAGTGAGCCTGGCGAAACAGACAAAACCTTTGCAATATTCGCCATTGTGTTCATTTTCTTCCCCTCAAGAATGGAAACCGCCTCGATAATATGCATCTCACGGACAGAAATATCCTTTTTCCCGATACTCCGAAGGCTCTGGTCCTCCCAGGCAAGAATACGGTTAAACGCCGTAACAAAAAAACCATTAATCAGTTCTCTTTGTTCCTTTGTCAACAACCCCACCTCCAAAATACTTCTATATTCAAATAGTTTGAACTTAAAAGTATTTTAACATAATGAAATTCTATTGTCAATATTGTTTATGAAATTTTTTACATTTATAGTATAGATATGTTATTTAGAAGCTTTTCTAAATAGATCTTGATGTTGTGAATTTTCCGTATATTAGGTAATTATATGCCCAAATTTGACTATGTAAAAAACTCAAATATTGATGCCGAAAAGGCAAGAAAATAAATAGATTTAACGGTTTTGAAATAGTTATTATGGGAATTTTAATGCTTATAACAATCTTTCTGCCCCCAATCACCACCGTCATTTGGCTGTTCTTATTAATACCATACACTATTATAAGCATTATATACGGAATAAAAGTCGGACGGAAAAACTAATCTGTATAAAAAAGAGCAATGGAAATTTCCAAAGCTCTTTTTTAACAGGAAATCTTGACTTAACAAAACATTTGTGTTATAATGTGTCAAGTAAATTTGATATGCACTTGTGGCGGAATTGGCAGACGCGCACGGTTCAGGTCCGTGTGCCGGCAACGGCTTAGGAGTTCAAATCTCCTCAGGTGCACCACATCGCAGTAAACTGCGCTACAATCATAATGACCATTCAGAAGAATGGTCATTTTTATATGCTCCGTTACGGCTTCTTTTTCGCAAAAAGTCACCCTCGGCTCGACTGTTCGTTTGTAAACTCACTCACAACGGCTCTCGGTCGCTACCAACTTTTTGCGATGCTGATGCGACAGTAAAATCATATCATACTCACATCTTAAACGGGCATAATTTTATGACCGCTTTCTTATTTTATTTATATCGATGGGCCGATTTCCGAGATTATTCCCACAGCGATAGCTTCCGCAACCGCTCTTTGCCAGGCAGGGCTGTTTAAATTCAGTGCCTCTGTCGGATTTGTCAAATACCCAAGTTCAACCAAAACAGCCGGCATTCTTGTTCGCCTTAAAACCGCAAAATTTGCCGCCATAACTCCTCTGTTCACTGAGCCAAGTCTATCCGATATGGACTCTAAAATCGACTCTCCAAGCCTTTCTGCTTCACCGCCAAGCCGATAAACATAGGCCTCTGCCCCTTGCGCCGACGGATTTGTTGAGCTGTTGGTATGGATGCTTATAAAATAATCTGCTCCCCACTCATTTGCCATGCTTGCCCTGTTTCTCAAATCTGCATTTTTATCATTTAAAACATTTTCCGTCGGTGTTGTTCTGTATTCCATAACATCATATCCCGCACCTCTTAAATCTTGCGCAAGATATCTGGCTACATTTAAATTAACATATTCTTCGGTGACACCATTCCCCACTGCACCGGGGTCAGGGCCGCCGTGTCCTGCATCTATAAATATTTTTGTCATATAACCAACCTTTCCATAATATTCTCATAAATATATTATGCAAAAGGCTTTTGTTTTGACACTATACCGAAAGACTTCTCACAATAAAAACAAGGCAAAGAAGGAGCGCGCTCACCATAATTGTTACAAGTCCTGCCCCTATCCTCTTCCTTCTTCCTCCTCCCGAAGGGAATTCGGGCGGAATCGGAAGAGCATTACCGCCACCGATTCTTCTCACATAATCATCTATAATATCCTGTGCCTCTTTTATAATACCTCTGTCAGGCTTTTGAAGATTACTTCCGCGAAGGATAAAAATCGCCTGTTCTATTTTATCTGATTTTATATTGTTTATAATAACAACACGCCTTGAGCTTTTTGCCGTCATCTGTCCCACTCCTTTAATGTAATTTTATCCAGTCTTTCTGAATTTATACAAAAGAAAAAAGCCGCGTGTGCGGCTTTCTTCCATTGTTAAAAAATAAAAAATATAAAAGGAGTTTAAAAAACTAATTATTTTACAATATAAATGAGGCAATTACGGTAAACGCAATTGAACCTATGCTCTGACACCACATAAGAACTTCCTTTATGGTATCAACAATTGTCCATTCTTCATCCTCATCAGGCTTTGAAAAGACTTTATAAAAATCGAAAGCCCAAAGCATAAGCAACAAAGATGCAAAGCCTTTCATAACTGCGCTATGGAGAAGGAAAAACGATATAAAGAGCATTATCATAATAAGAGCATACGCTCCGCAAACTAAAATTGCATCTGTTAAAACAGCAATAACACTGTTATATTCTATCTTTTTGCATTCATATTTCTCAAAAAAACTGTCCGATGCAAAATTCGCAATGACCAAATCCTTAAGACTTCTCACCGAGAAAAACAGCATAATCATAGCCGTTGCACTCCAGAAAGCTTTAAGGTTTATGCAAACCATAAAAATCGGAAACAAAACTGCAACTGCGAATATTGTAAGTCTGCTTTTTGCCGCCACTTCAATTCCCTCCCTGTTCTTAACTTTATATTACCAATTGTAAAAAATTTTCGCAACAATGTAACTTTTTTAAAATACAGGATTAACAAATCTTTAAAATCTCCGTAATATTTTGGTAACATTTTGCCCGGTTTGTAGCAAAACCGTAACAAAACTATTTACTTTTTGGAAATTTTGGTTTATACTGTTATAAAAGAAAATAAAAGGCGGTGATGCTTTATCAGCAATAAATATCTGACCGTAAAAAGAGCGGGTGAGGCGGAAATTACCATAAAGCGTTCCCGTTTTATTGCATCTGTAAAACCTGTTAAAACAGAGGAAGAGGCCCTCTATTTTCTCGCCTCTTTAAAGCAAAAATACTGGGATGCCCGTCATAATGTTTATGCATATATTCTTCGGGAGAATAATACAATGCGTTACAGCGACGACGGGGAGCCGGCAGGAACCGGCGGTGTTCCCGTTCTGGATATGCTGAAAAAAGAGGGTCTTACAGATATTATAGTGGTTGTAACCCGTTATTTCGGGGGAATTCTTTTGGGGACAGGCGGACTTGTCCACGCCTATTCTTCTTCGGCAAGAGCAGGGGTTGACGATGCAATCCGTCTTGAAATGGTGCGGTGCAAAAGCCTTACCATTACCTGCGATTACACCCTTTGGGGAAAGGTTCAAAACGAGCTTATGTCCTTTACCTTAAAAATGCTCCCGCCCGATTATACGGATATAGTTTCCATTACGGTTTATGTCCCCGTTGAGGATGCCGACCGCCTTGAAAAAACTCTCACAGAGGCAACAAATGCAAAAATTTCTATTTCCTTCGGGGAAGAGGACTTTTTTGCTTTTAACTAAATATTGTGGTTTATTGATGATAGAAACACAAAATATAGATAGAAAGGTATTTAACTATGACAATTAACGAAAAACTTGCATCAGAACTTTCCATCAATCAATGGCAGGTTGACAATGCCGTTGCTCTCATTGACGAGGGGAATACAATTCCTTTTATATCCCGTTACAGAAAAGAGGCAACGGGTCAGCTTAATGATGAGGTGTTGAGAAACCTTGAAGAAAGGCTCAACTATCTCCGTAATATGGAGCAAAAGAGAGCCGACATTAAGCGAATTATTGAGGAACAGGGCAAACTTACCCCAGAGCTTATTGAAGAAATAGATAAGGCTGAAAAGCTTACAGAGCTTGAGGATATTTACCGTCCTTACAGACCAAAACGCCGTACCCGTGCAACTGTCGCAAAGGAAAAAGGTCTTGAGCCTCTGGCAATTATTATTTTGGCACAGGAAAAAACCGACAGGACTGTTGAGGAAATTGCAACGGAATATATAAATGAAGAAAAAGAGGTTTTAACTGCTCAGGATGCCATAAACGGCGCCCTTGACATTATTGCGGAAGGAATTTCCGACAACGCGGATTACCGCAAGTTTATTCGAGATATCACATTCCGCACAGGAATTTTATCCTCAAAAGCATCAACAGAGGAGGACTCGGTTTACAGTATTTATTATGACTTTTTCGAGCCTGTAACAAAGATTGCGTCCCATCGCATTCTTGCCATAAACCGCGGTGAGGCAGAGAAATTTTTGTCGGTCAGCATTGCCTGTGACGAGGAGAAAATCCTTAACAAAATAAAGAGAAAAGAGCTGTCCAAAGAGGAAACAGTTTTCACATCTTATATCGAGTTTGCCATTGAAGACAGCTATAAGAGGCTTATTGCCCCATCTATTGAGCGTGATATAAGAAACGAGCTTACCGATATTGCACAGGAACAGGCAATAAGCATATTTAAGGTTAATCTTAAAAATCTTCTTATGCAGCCGCCTATTAAAAATAACACAGTTATCGGACTTGACCCGGGTTACAGAACAGGCTGTAAAGTCGGGGTTGTTGACGGAACAGGAAAGGTTTTGGATACAGGAGTAATCTATGTTACTCATTCGGCAGGGCAATATGACAGCGCAAAAGAGCTTATAAAATCACTTATTAAGAAGCATAACGTCAATCTTATTTCAATCGGAAACGGAACAGCATCAAGGGAAACGGAAAAATTTGTTGCTGACACCCTTAAAGACGTGAAAGAAGATGTTAAATATATTATAACAAACGAGGCGGGAGCATCAGTTTATTCCGCATCAAAGCTTGGCGCAGAGGAATTTCCGGATTTTGATGTTACACAAAGAAGTGCCGTTTCTATTGCGCGCCGTGCTCAGGACCCGCTTTCAGAGCTTGTTAAAATCGACCCTAAATCAATCGGCGTTGGACAGTATCAGCACGATATGAACCCAAAACGCCTTGACGAGGCATTGGGCGGAGTTGTTGAGGACTGCGTTAACAGCGTTGGTGTTGACCTTAACACAGCATCTGCACCGCTTCTTCAGTATATATCAGGAATCAGCTCTACAATTGCTAAAAACATTGTTTTATACAGGGAAGAAGAGGGCAAATTTAAAAACAGAAACCAGCTCAAAAAGGTGGCAAAGCTTGGCCCTAAGGCTTTTGAACAATGTGCAGGCTTTTTAAGAATTACAGACGGGGACAACATTTTGGATAACACCTCCGTCCATCCTGAATCTTACGCTTTTACCAAAATTCTTTTAGAAAGAACGGGATACACCGCTGAGGATATCGGCTCTGGCAAAATTAAGAAAATTAAAGAACAGCTTTCAAAGGCAGACATTAAGAAATTAAGCGAAGAAACAGGGGTTGGTATCCCTACAATTGAGGATATTTTAGACGAAATTGTTAAGCCCGGCCGTGACCCCCGTGA
>JAZRTD010000075.1:0-2348 GCA_045651845.1 Clostridia bacterium
TGGATAGGATTTAACGGTCATTACGACTGGTTGCCTAACGAGGGACCGGAGGGTTGGACCCATCTTGCAAATATGAGCTCAGAGGCATATGCAAATCTTATTAAGGCGGTTTATCCCGCTATGAAGGCTGAATACAAGGGAGAAGAGGATAAGTTAACGGTCGTATCAGGAGGTTCTCTCCCCGTTAAGAGTGACACAGGGTATCTTTATAAAATGCTCAGTAAATCGGGCGTTCAGAATTATATGGATGCAGTTGCAGTACATCCCTACGGAAGAGATGCAACTCCGGGTGACTTATGTTCAGGTGATGCACAAGATTTTACAAGGCAGATGAGAAGAGTTAAGAGCTATACCAAAAAGCCTATTTATTTAACAGAATACGGTGCATCAAGCTTTGGTGATTCAACAAATAACGGAATAGATCCTGAAAACAATTCTTATGTTGGTTACGGAATTCACGGACCTGACGGACAGGCGACGGCTTTAGTAAGAACCTATATGGTTGTGGCAAGCGACCCGCAGATTAAGCAATTAATTATATATAACTTTAAGGAAACATATGAACGGGACGGCGTAGAGGAAAGATTTGGTGTTATTGATTATGATTATACACCAAAGAATGCATATGTTGCCCTTTCAAATATGAGTGATATTCTGGGTGATGCTGAGGTTGTTAATACTGTTGTAGCCAATGAAACAAATTACAGATTTGGAGACAGAGCCAAGTCATATGAGTTCCAGGACAAGATAACAGGGGATGAAATTTTTGTTGTTGCAGCAGGCGGAAGTGAGTATGAGTGGGGGACCAAACTTCGAATAAATGAAACCCTTGACCCGAAAGCAGGCAATGCAAACTCAGTTTTGAGTAACACAGATAAAACTGTGACAATTAATGCATATGCAGGGGGAGCGGTAAGAGTTGTTGATATGTATGGCAACGAGATTGAACCGACAAACGGAGAATATCCAATTTACCTTGAGCCTATGTATGTTATTTGCTCAAAACCCCAGGATTTTCAGATTATAGACGGAGATACTGTTGTGGTTAAAGGTAGCGGAGCGGATGGAAATGGCTATGTGACCGCAGTTGTTTATAAGAAGAATTTTATAGGAAAAAAAGTTGCCTATATTGACCAGATTAAGGCGGACGAGATTGGACGGTACAATTTCTCATTTAAGAAGAATAAAGGCGATATATACGAAATCTGCATTTATGACGGTTTTGCATACAATAATGGGGGAATCGGAATAGAAAATTATGATATAAATTTAAAATATTATGTAAACAATCAGGAGCTTCAAAGTGTTTCTGCCATAAAAGCGGGTGATAAGGTAAGGATTTCAATGGATATAACAGACAAGGCACAAAGAGGAATAGACCTTATTGCTTATGGATGTACCTATGACACAGATACGGTATTGCTCACAACGAACACAGACGTTACAGAATGGGAAGAGTACAGAGCTGAATTAACTGCAGAAGTTACCGTTCCTGAAAATGGAAATGCGGATTCTCTTAAATTTATGCTTTGGGATATGAATATGCGACCTGTGATTAACAAAATTCAAAGTAAATAGGATTTACAAAAGGGAGTTAATTTTATGTATAAAATATCAGTTCCAATGGTGAATTATACGATTGAGCGTGCCGGTCGTGAAGAAATGCTTGAGGAGCTTGAGAAGTTAGATGCTGACAGAGTGTTTTTGGCAGGTGCTTATATCTGGGATAAGGAAGAAAGAAAGCGCGAGTTTGATGCACTTCGCGAAAATATTACATATTTTAAAGAAAAAGGCTATGAAGTTGGAGTCTGGTACTGGTCATTTATGTTAGATGCCGAAAATGACTATACAAAAATGGTGAATATCGCGCAGAAACCCACGACCTCGTTTATCTGCCCATTTGATAAGGATTTTCAAAAATTTGCAGCGGATTATGCTCGTGAAGTGGCAAAACTTGGTCCTGATTTGATTCAGTTTGATGATGATTTCAGATTTTCTTTGCTTTCAAATGAGCCTTGTTGCCTTTGTGAGCATCATGTTAAGAGGATAAATGAAATAACAGGGGATAACCTTAGTGCCGGCGAGCTCTCTGATAAAATTCTTCTCGGCCCTGATAATAAATACAGACAGGCGTGGATTGAGGCAAACGGTGAGGCTTTAGTTGAGTTTTCAATGGCTGTTAGAAAGGCAGTTAATGAAGTCAATCCGAAAATCCGTATGGGAGTTTGTTCCTGCACATCCTCCTGGGATATTGACGGAAGACGCTCAAATGAAATTGACCATATTTTAGCAGGAGAAAATAAGCCGTTTAGAAGACTTATTATGGCTCCATACTGGGCGGTAACCCG
>JAZRTD010000076.1:0-1457 GCA_045651845.1 Clostridia bacterium
AACCAGTGAAAAATTTACATATGAGCTTGTCAGCGCAATCCGTGAAAAGACAAATCAGGCTTTTCGTGATAAATACCGCAAGGTTGACTTGCTTTTAATTGACGATGTTCAGTTCTTTGCCGGCAGAGAGTTGGCTCAGGAAGAACTTTTCCATACATTCAATGCCCTTTACGAAAAGGACAAGCAGATAGTTCTCACCAGTGACCGTTTGCCTGCGGAAATCCCACAGATTGAAGAGAGAATCAGAACAAGGTTCTCAAGCGGTCTTCCCGCTGATGTTCAGCCCCCTGAATATGAAACCCGTATGGCGATTTTAAAGAGTAAGCTTCAGAGCGAATATCTTGAGGTTAGCGACGAAATTGTTGCATTTATTGCGGAAAATGTTAAATCCAACGTCCGTGAACTTGAGGGTGCGGTTAAGAGAATTGTTTTATATGCAGGTCTTAAACGGACTAACAGAATCACTTTAGAGCTTGCAACAGAGGCGATTGCCGATCTTATGAAAACACAGCCCAAACGCCGTATTACGCCTCAGGTTATTATTTCCGAGGTTGAAAAATATTATATGCTCCCCGGCGGCTCGCTGGTTTCTAAAAAGCGTTCAAATGATGTTGTTCTTCCAAGACAGGTGGCTATGTATATCTGCCGTGAAATTCTGGACAACCCGTCTTTCCCGAAAATTGGTGAAAGCTTTAAGCGTGACCATTCAACGGCGATGCACGGCGTTGACCGAATCAGAAAAGAGCTTGGGGACAACCCTGACCTTCGTACTGCCATTGACGAGATTATAACGAATATTAAACGAGACTGATAATATGAAATTCTTCGATACTGTTGCGGCGATTGCCACCCCCATAGGCAGTGGCGGAATTGCCATTATAAGAATAAGCGGAGAGGACTCCGTTGCCCTTGCCGAAAAGATAGCATTTCCCGTTTCGGGAAATGCTCTTTCCTGTGCAGAAAGCCATAAAATGACCCTTTGCCGTATCATAGGCGGAAACGGTCAGTTAATTGACGAGGCTTTAGTTGTTTTAATGCTTGCCCCGAAGTCCTATACAGGGGAGAATGTTGTTGAAATTCATTGTCACGGCGGTGCTATGGCGGCAAAGCTTATAATGGACGAGCTTTCGGATTTGGGAATCCGTCAGGCGGAGCCTGGGGAATTTACCCGCCGTGCCTTTATTAACGGGAAAACCGACCTTACGGGGGCGGAAGCCGTTATGGATATGATTGACGCAAAGTCCCGCCTTGGTGTTTATGATGCAGCCTCTTCTCTTTCGGGAAAGCTCTCTAAAAAGATTTCAACTCTTCGTTCCCGTGTTCTTGCCCTTGCGGCAAGGCTTTCTGCAACTGCTGATTTCCCTGATGAAATTGACGAAATTGAGGACGAAGAATTTTTATCAGAGATTAAAGAAATAAGCGATGAAACCGACACTCTTATAGAGAGCTTTGAAAAG
>JAZRTD010000077.1:0-2914 GCA_045651845.1 Clostridia bacterium
AAATTTTTTCATATTAACTGCATTTAAAACAACTCCAAGAACAGTACATCCTGCATTAATTCCAAAGAAGGTCCAGCCAAGCGCACCCCGAAGAAGACATAAGCAAATCGGGATATACGAGCCGAGAATGAGAATAAAAATGGAGCAATGGTCAATAATTTGAAATACTTTCTTTGCGGTTTTATTGGTTAATGAATGGTAGAGAGTAGACGCCATATAGAGAATAATTAGGCTGGCGCCGTAAAGGGAAGCGCTGACAACACATAGTGCATCACCATAAATGCAGGCGTAAACAATAGCAATAACAGTTCCCGCGATAGCAAGGGCAGCACCAATGCCATGAGAAATGGCGTTAGCGATTTCCTCACCCATAGTTTGAGGACGAACAGACGGTTTTTCTTTCATATTAATTCACCCTTTCAAGAAAATGTATCATATACCCCGAATGGGGCAAAATGCTGATATAGCGAATAAATTAAGTATATCAAAGAATAATAAATCTGTCAATAAGAAAAAAGGGGAGAGAAAGGGAGAAAAAATTAAAAAAAGACTTGACATATATAAAAAAATATGATATATTATATTGGTCGCAGAAAAAAGTGCGAAATACGGAGAGGTGTCCGAGTGGTTTAAGGAGCTAGTCTTGAAAACTAGTGATGCGAAAGCACCCAGAGTTCGAATCTCTGCCTCTCCGCCAACTTAATATTTATGAATTCGGAGAAGTACTCAAGAGGCCGAAGAGGCGCCCCTGCTAAGGGTGTAGGTCGGGCAACCGGCGCGAGAGTTCAAATCTCTCCTTCTCCGCCAGCAAAAGGATACCGAAGGTATCTTTTTTGTTTTGGCGGGATTTGAACGCGAGCGCCGGAACGGCAAGAGAGTCGCCCGTTAAGAAAATATGCCGGTGACATATTTTTAGGGCGAATAGGTGCGAGAGCACCGACTATAAAAGGAAAAACGAAGTTTTTCTGCATAAGAAAAGGAAATATCTCCTTCTCCGCCACCAAAAGGATACCGAAGGTATCTTTTTGGTTTTAGGAAGATGAGAGGGCATTTTTAAGATAAAAAGGCAAGGTGAATATCAAATTCGCCTTGCCTTTTGTTATTAAGCAGTATTTTTTAAAATTATTTCATTTTCTCTTCGAGAATTGTTTTGATAACGGCAGGGTCGCCTGCACCCTTAAGCTCTTTCATACAAGCGCCAAACAATGCCTGAAGTGCCTTAACCTTTCCGTTTCTGAAGTCTTCCACAGCTTGAGTATTTTCGCTTATTACCTTATCGATAACCGCTTCAACGGCAGATGCGTCAAACTTCTTATCAAGACCTTGCTCCTTGCAGTATGCAATTGGGTCAACATCATTTTCGATAACCGCAATAAGAATTTTCTTGCCCGCATTTCTGTTGATGTCGCCTTTGTCAACCATATTTGTAACTGCAAAAAGCTTTTCTGCAGTAATTGTAAGCTCGTTTAAGGTCTTTCCGTCCTTACGGAGAATACCTGCACAGTCAGTTAATATCCACGCTGCAGCATCCTTTGCATTACAGCCAAGAGCCACAATGTCGTCAAGGAGTTTGCTGATTTTATGGTTTGAGATAAGCATATCAATTTCTTTGTCGGAAATTCCAGCCAAACGGTAATCTTCAGCCTTTTCGTCAACTGCGGCAGGTTTATTTGCCTTGATTTCTTCAAGCCACTCATCGTCAATTATAATAGGCATAAGGTTTGCATCAGGGAAATAACGATAGTCTGCCTCGGTCTCCTTGTTACGCATAGCGAATGTTTTTCCGCTTACATCGTCATATCTTCTTGTTTCCTGGACAAGCTCTTCTGTTTCAAATTCAAGGGCGTCCATATGACGCTGTGCCTCATATTTGATTGCCTTTTCGATAGCCTCAAAGGAGCTCATATTTTTAATCTCTGTACGAACACCGAACTCTTCGTTACCCTCAGGTCGAACAGAAATATTAACATCGCAACGCATAGCGCCTTCTTCACATTCGGAAATTCCGCCCGAGCGGAACATTGACTTAAGCTTATTGAGGTAAGTAACAACCTCTTCCGCACTGCGAAAGTCAGGCTGTGTAACAATTTCAATAAGAGGAACGCTTGTGCGGTTGAAGTCAACATAGGAAACCTTTCCGCCGTGGACAAGCTTGCCTGCGTCCTCTTCCATATGAATTTGTTTTATTCTGATGTCACGGCTTCCCGATGAGGTTTTAAGAGTAACAAGACCGTCTGTGCAGATTGGGTGATTAAGCTGTGTAATCTGATAAGCACAGGGGAGGTCAGGGTAATAATAGTTTTTCTTATCGAAAGTGGTGTATCTGTTGATGTTACAGTTAAGCATAAGGCCTGCTGTAACTGCAAGCTCAACAACACGCTTGTTCATAACAGGGAGCATTCCGGGCATACCGCTGCAGGCAGGGCATACACAGTCGTTTGGTTCTTTCGGGGAAGAATGACCACCGCAGGAACAGAATATCTTTGATTCGGTGCTAAGTTCAACATGAGTTTCAAGACCGATGACTAATTCGTAATTCATATTATTTGCCCTCCTTTTCAGTGCAGTTTGCAAGACTTAAAAGAGTGCTTTCGCCAAAATGCTTGCCCATAAGCTGAACACCTTTTACGGAAAGGGCAGGAATACCAATAAGGTTTGCAAGGGCGGTAAACACGCTTTCTTCAAATACCTTGCCGAATGCTTCGTGTATGTCATAGCTTGTATATGATATTCTGCTGCAAACAGGAGTTAAAATTGCATCATAGCCTTCCATAAGCTTTTCAAACTTCTCAGCAATAACGCGTCTGACCTTCAGGGATTTATCATAACATTCGCTGTATCTGTTTTTGGATAAAACATCAGAGCCGTAAAGGATAACCGCCTTTGTCAGGAAGTTAAAGCCCTCTGTTCTTGA
>JAZRTD010000078.1:0-3095 GCA_045651845.1 Clostridia bacterium
GATTTCAAAAATTTGCAGCGGATTATGCCCGTGAAGTGGCGGAGCTTGGTCCTGATTTGATTCAGTTTGATGATGATTTCAGATTTTCTTTGCTTTCAAATGAGCCTTGTTGCCTTTGTGAGCATCACGTTAAGAGAATAAATGAAATAACGGGAGATAACCTTAGTGCCGGCGAGCTCTCGGGAAAAATTCTTCTTGGCCCTGATAATAAATACAGACAGGCGTGGATTGAGGCAAACGGTGAGGCTTTAGTTGAGTTTTCAAAGGCTGTGAGAAAAGCGGTTGATGAAGTTAATCCAAAAATCCGTATGGGGGTTTGCTCCTGCACATCCTCCTGGGATATTGACGGAAGACGCTCAAATGAAATTGACCATATTTTAGCAGGAGAAAATAAGCCGTTTAGAAGACTTATTATGGCTCCATACTGGGCGGTAACCCGTGAATGGGGGAATAAGCTTCAAAATGTTATTGAGCTTGAGAGAATGGAAAGAGAATGGTGCGGCAGAGATGTTGAGCTTATGGCGGAAGGGGATGTATATCCAAGACCGAGAACAAACTGCCCGTCAAGTTATCTTGAGATTTTTGATACCGCGCTTCGTGCAGACGGCGGATTTGACGGTATAATAAAATACGGCTTGGATTATTATTCAACAATGAATTATGAAAAAGGCTATGCATTAAGACACGTAAAAAATAAGCCAATCTATGAACAGATTGATAAATTTTTCTCTAATAAAAAGGCTTGCGGTGTTCGTCTTATAGAAAATCCTGATAAAATTTCGGGAAGAGATTTTAAGGAAAAAGAAGTTATGAACGGACTGTTTTTCACTCCGTCAGCTTATGTTTTTTCTGAAAATTCAATCCCAACTGTTTATTCCGGTAAGGGCGTTATTTCTGTTGCTCTTGGCGAAAATGCAAGAATTTTAACCGAAGATGATATGAAAAACGGTGTTATTATTGATGCGTCTGCAGCGAAAATTCTTATGGAAAAAGGAATTGATGTTGGTCTTAAATCAATAAGTGATGAGATAGAATTAAGCAGTATAACCGAGCATTTTACTAAGCAGGCTGAATATGTTAATCATATGCATAAGCTTAAATCATATAAGGTTGAGCTTTGTTGCGGGGCGGATGTGTTAAGCGTTCTTTATGAAAATGAAAGAAATCTTGTTAATCCGTCTCCTGCAGCATATTTGTATGAAAATAAGCAGGGATATAAATTCTTTGTTTATACCTTTGACTTTAAGGTAAAGGAAAGAAGAAATTTCTGTTTCTATGCACGTTCCAAACAGCTCGTTGACGGAATTAAAGCTTTAACAGGAAAATCACTTCCTGCATATACATACGGAAATCCTGATATATATGTTTTAGCTAAAAGAGATGACAAGTCTATGGCGGTTGGACTTTGGAACTGCTTTGCAGATATTGCGTATGAGCCAGTTGTTGAGCTTGATAAAGAATATTCAGAAATAAGCTTTATAAACTGTGAAGGAAAGCTTTGCGGAAACAAAGTTTATATTGAAAAAATTGCAGCATTTGAATTTGCGGGATTTGAAGTCAGAAAATAAAAGAGGTAACTAAAATGAAGAATATTGCTGAAATTGATAAGAATTTTAAAGTTCAAACAAAAATAGACAAGAGTGATATTAAGTTCTATAATGTTAAGGAAAATCCGTTTTGCATTTTTGGCTTGATGTTTGACGAAATGTTTCGCCGTATGCCTGAAGATATTGCAATTAAGGTTAACGATGGTGTAAATGTTCTTCATTCAAATACTACAGGCGGAAGACTTCGTTTTAAAACTGACTCGCCCTATGTAGCGATTAATGCGGTTATGCCCGAGGCTGCGCATTTTCCCCACGCTCCTCAAACAAGTATTTCGGGATTTGATATCTATATTGGAAAGCAGTATAAAAAGACCTTTATTCCTCCGCTTAAAATTGACGGTGGTTATGAGGGTATATGTGATTTTGAGGGATGTGAAATGCGTGATATAACCATAAACTTTCCGACATACAGTAATGTTAATGACTTATATATCGGACTTTCGGAAAATGCTGTATTTGAAGAGGCAACTCCTTATAAATATAATAAAAAGGTGCTGTTTTACGGCTCATCTATAACTCAGGGCGGATGTGTATCAAGACCTGGACTTGCCTATGTTACTCTTCTGTCAAATATGCTTGGTTTTGATTTTATAAATATGGGCTTTTCAGGCAGTGCATTTGGGGAATCTGTTATGGCAGAATATATTGCGGAGCAAAATCCTGATATATTTGTTATGGACTATGACCATAATGCGCCAACTCCTGAGCATCTCGAGAAAACTCATGAGCCGTTTTTCAAAAGGTTCAGAGGGCTATGTCCAAACACTCCGGTTGTTATGATTTCCGCACCAAATATTCGGTTTACGAATGAAAACTGGGAAAGACGCAGAAAAATGGTTATAAAAACTTATGAAAATGCCCTTAATAATGGGGATAAGAATGTATATTTTGTTGACGGGAAGATGCTTTGGGGCGATGAAGACTGGGATTTATGTGCGGTTGATGCGTTGCATCCTAACGATTTAGGACACTACCGTATGGCAAAATATATAGAGCCTGTGCTTGAAAAAATCCTGAACAAGGAATAAATACTTTAAAATGAAATAAGAAGGGCAAGGAAAAATTCCTTGCCCATATTTATTCAATTGAAAAATCATCTTCGGAGTATCTGGAAAGATTTAACTCACGCTTTTTTGGAGGCCGTCTTAAAAAGCGGTTTATCCTGTATTTTTTGCATTTATATTCGGGGGAAACAGGTCCGAATTTAGAACAAAGGCAATCTTTAGAAAACTCAAGCATAATTGCATAAGCACAGGTTTCGCACTTTTCAATTAAATCGGGATTGTCGTTAAAAAGTCCCCGCTCGTTTACGTTTTTTTTCATAAAAATCACCCTTTTTAATAAATAACTGACATAATTATATAATAATTTTAAAATAAAAGCAATAGAAATTACAAAATCTCTTGCAATTAGACAAAAAATTATGTATAATACTATTTGGTGAATATTTATGAATAATAAATTTATTGTAATAGAGGGTCTTGACGG
>JAZRTD010000079.1:0-5103 GCA_045651845.1 Clostridia bacterium
TTCTTAATGCAGATGACCACGGTGCATATATCATCGGTTACACAGATGGTACAGTTAGACCTCTTAACAACATAGTTCGTGAAGAGGTTGCAGCAATTTTCTTCCGTCTCTTAACAGAAAAAGCAGGCGAAGCTATGCATAAGGATGTTGCTCCATATAGCGATGTTCCTGCAACAAAATGGTCTTCAACTGCAATTGCAACACTTTCAAACGGCGGTTATATAACAGGCCGTCCAGACGGAACATTTGGTCCGAACGATTATATAACAAGAGCTGAATTTGCAACAATTGCTGCAAGATTTACAAAGACTGCAGAAGGCAACGGCATTGAGTTTGGCGATGTTCAGGGCCACTGGGCAAAGAACTACATTGAAGCTTGTGCTGCAAGCGGTTTAATCACAGGTTACACAGACGGAACATTTAAGCCTGACCAGTTCATAACAAGAGCTGAAGCTATGGCTATTGTAAACCGTATGCTGGGCAGAGGTGTTGATGCAGAAGGCATTAAGGATGTTGCTGATGACATCTATTACTTCGGTGATAATGTTGAAAACACTTGGTGCTACTACATCGTTCTTGAAGCAACAAATGCACATGATTATACAAAGACAGAAGACGGCAAGGAAATCTGGACAAAGGTTACTGAAGTTCGTGACTGGACTGTATACGAGAAATAATCATAAATAATCCTAAACTGACACTGCGAAAGCAGTGTCAGTTTTTTTGTTAAATTGTCTGCTTTGTGTTTGACAAACGGGGCACAGTGTGGTATGATTTTAGTTGAGGAAAAGGAGGTGTTGCATTATGGAGATAGTTATGCCAAATCAGGTAGAGCTTGCCCTTTCTATGCTGGATAACATAGGGTTTGAGGCATATATTGTCGGCGGGTGTGTCCGTGACAGTATTATGGGGCGAAAACCTTCGGATTGGGACATAACAACCTCGGCAACGCCTGACGAAATTTGCTCTGTTTTTAAGGAGTATAAAACTGTGCTTACAGGAATGAAACACGGCACAGTAACAGTTATAATTGACCATTTCCATATTGAAGTAACGACATTTCGGACAGAGGGGGAATACAGCGATAACCGCCGTCCTGACTATGTTGAGTTTACAAAAAGCCTTAAAGAGGATTTATCCCGTCGGGATTTTACGATGAATGCACTGGCTTATAACAAAAAAAGCGGAATAGTTGATATGTTCGGCGGAGTTGAGGATATTCATAACAAGCTTTTAAGATGTGTTGGCAATGCTGACACAAGGTTTAAAGAGGATGCACTTCGTATTATGAGAGGTATAAGGTTTGCCTCGGTTTTGTCCTTTGAAATTGAGGAGAAAACGAGAGTTGCAATCCACGAAAATAAAAAACTTCTCGAAAATATTGCCGTTGAGCGTATCTCGGTTGAATTTGACAAGCTTTTACTTGGGGATTATGTTGAAAAAATTCTTCATGAGTATAAGGATGTTATTGCGGTTTTTGTCCCTGAAATTGTTGCAACCTTTAATTTTGACCAGAGAAATTATCACCATATTTTTGATGTGTGGGGACATATTGTTGCGGCAATAGCGGCATCGCCAAAGCTTATATATGTCCGCCTTGCGCTTTTCTTTCACGATATCGCAAAGCCGAATTGTTTGAAGTTTGACAGCCGTGGAATGGGGCATTTTGACGGACATCAGGCAGAGGGAAAAGAGATTTCCAAGCAGATTTTAAGGCGTCTTAAATATGACGGAGTCACAATGAAAATTGTGCCGTTTTTGGTCAGATTTCACGATGCACCTCTTCCGCCAGACAAGACGGAGATAAAAAAATGGCTGAAAAAATACGGCAAAACTATGATTCAGCTTTTATATGAGGTTAAAATTTCGGATAATACTGCGAAAAACAGAAATTTTCCTGCAAGACTTGTTGAGGCCAAAGAGGGAAGAGCAATTTTGCGGAAAATTATTAAAAATGACGAGTGCTATTCCTTAAAACAACTAAAAATAAGCGGACGGGATTTAATTGAAGCCGGTTTCCCCGAGACTCCTGCCTTGGGGACGGCGCTTGACAGAATACTTGACGCCGTGATTTTGGGTGAGTGTGAAAATGAGAAACAATCGCTATTAAAATTTGCGAAAGATATGATAAGGGAGGAATAGCGTTGCTTCACATCAAAGAAACTATTGTGGTTGAGGGGAAATATGACCGCGAAAGGCTTAAAAATATTACCGATGCGCCCGTTATTGTGACAGGGGGATTTAACCTTTACAGAGATAAAAAAGTAATAAAAGCAATTATTGCCGCCGCCAAGGAAACAGGAATAATAATTCTGACCGACTCCGACGGCGCAGGCTTTCGCATAAGAAATTATATAAAACAGTGTGTTGGGAAAAACGGAACGGTTTTAAACGCGTATATTCCGTCGGTTAAGGGGAAGGAAAAACGCAAGGATACTCCCGGGAAAGAAGGGATATTAGGCGTTGAGGGAATGAGTGATGATGTGCTCTCACAAATTCTCCAAAATACAACCGAGATTATAGAAAAGCCGTTAATAAATGAACAACTTTTAACTAAGGCAATGCTTTATGAGGACGGGCTTACGGGCAAGGACGGAAGCGATGAACTTCGGAAGAAGCTGACAAAGGCCATGTCACTGCCTCCAAGGCTTACGGCAAACGGAATAATGGAAATTATTAATCGGGTTTACGGTTATGATGCATATAAGAAAACACTTGAAAGGATAAAAGGTGAGTAATATGAGAAAAATTGCGATTTTAATGCTGGCATTATTTGTTATGACTTTTTGCGGATGCCAGAAAAAAGATGAGGTGGAACTAAAGCAGACTGCAGAAATCTTCAGTGACGGAGATATTATCGGCGAGGGCGAAAAAGAGTTTGAATTTTCGGTTAAGTATGAAAATGGGGAAACTGAAAAGTGCATTGTTAAAACTGATAAGAAAACAGTTGGTGATGCCCTTTTGGAGAATGAGATAATAACAGGTGAGGACGGTCCTTACGGGCTTTATGTTAAATCAGTCAACGGGGCTGTTGCGGATTTTGATAAAACGGGAACATACTGGGCGTTTTATGTAAACGGCGAATATGCAACAAGCGGTGTTGACTCAACCGAAATTAAAGACGGAGAAAAATATTCATTTGAGATTGGAAAATAAACAATGAAACTTAAGCCTTATGAAATGGTGGTTTTCTCTATGCTTGGGACCATTATGTATGTCTCAAAGGTACTTATGGAGTTTCTGCCAAATATTCATCTTTTGGGTGTTTTTGTTGTGGCAACCACGGTTGTTTACAGAAAAAAGGCCCTGTATCCAATATATATTTATGTGCTTTTAAACGGACTGTTTGCCGGATTTTCTATGTGGTGGGTACCATATACATATATTTGGACAATCCTTTGGGGAATGGTTATGCTTCTTCCAAAAAATATGCCCAGGAAAGTTGCACCCCTTGTTTATATAGGTGTCTGCGCTCTCCACGGTTTTCTGTTTGGAACCTTTTATTCCGTCGCTCAGGCACTGATGTTCGGGCTTGGGATTAAAGGAATGATTGCCTGGATTATTGCGGGGATTCCCTGGGATATTGTCCAAGGTGTGGGAAATTTCTTTGCGGGATTTTTAATTATGCCTATAATATCTATTTTAAAAATGTCAAAAAATAAAGGAGCTTAAAGGCTCTTTTATTTTTTTGAAAAATTCTATTGACAAATTTAAAATCTTGCTGTATACTAACTGTATTAATACAAGTAATACAGTTTAAGGAGGTGAAAATATGATAAAGCTTGATTATAAAGACAGCAAAAGTCTGCACGAGCAGATTGAAGAGGGGATAAAAGCTCTTATAATTAATAAAGTTATGGCTGAGAATGAGCAGCTTCCGTCAGTTCGTGAGCTTTCCATAAGTCTTACGGTTAATCCGAACACGGTGCAAAGGGCCTATAAACAGCTTGAAACAGACGGATTTATTTACAGTATTAAAGGGAAAGGAAATTTTGTTGCCCCTGTAAACGGGTTTAAGGACGAACAGAAAATCGGCGAAATATATGAAAACTTAAAAACGGAGATTAAAGAGCTTTTATATCTTGGTGAAACAGAAGAGGATATATTTGGCTTTATAACTAAAATAAAGGAGGAATATAGATGATAAAGGTTTTGGATGTTACGAAACATTTTGAAGATTTTGAGGTTCTAAAATCTATAAATCTTCATATAAGAAAAGGCACAATATACGGTCTTATCGGTCCTAACGGGGCAGGTAAAACCACGATTATAAATCATATAAACGGCGTTTTAAAGCCTGAAAGCGGAGAGATAACAGTTGGTGGCGAGGCGGTTTATGAGAATGAGGCAGTTAAGCGGAAGATTTTAAACATTTCCGATGACTGGTTTTATTTCAGTACATATACTGTTAGGCAAATGGCTAAATTTTATAAGGATATCTATCCCGAATTTTCCGCAGAGAGATATGAAAAGCTTAAGGAAGTCTTTAAGATTAACGAGAAAAAGCAGATACGGAAAATGTCAAAGGGCCAGAAAAAACAGGTGGCTTTCTGGCTGTCCCTTTCCGCAATGCCCGATGTTCTCATATTAGATGAGCCGCTTGACGGACTTGACCCTGTTATGAGAAAACAGGTCTTAAATTTGGTTATTGCCGATGTTGCCGACCGTGAATTGACGGTTCTTGTTTCCTCCCATAACTTGAGAGAGCTTGAGGATATATGCGATTGGGTAGGGATTATCCATAAGGGCGAAATGATAATAGAAAAGCCTCTTGACGACATAAAAGGCGGTGTTTGCAAATACCAGGTATCCTTTAAAGAGGATAGAGAGGATTTTATAAATTCAATTGGCGGACTTGTTCATAGCAGTAAAACAGGCTCGGTTTATAATCTTATTATAAAGGGTAACCCTGATGAGTGTATGAATGTTCTTCGGCAGGGCGAGCCGATTTTACTGGAAAGGGTCAGCCTTACCCTTGAGGAAGTGTTTATCTATGAGTTAGGAGGTTTGGGATATGACTTTAAAAACATCATTTTTTAATAAAGGAATATATAAATCCGCATTAAAACGATATCTGTGGGGCAGTATTTTATATTTCATAAT
>JAZRTD010000080.1:0-8106 GCA_045651845.1 Clostridia bacterium
GAAATGAATGAGGAAGACGAAAAAAGAATAACAGATGCGGCAGTTGAGGTTTGCAAAGATGTTGAGCCTGATTGCGTTGTAACATTTTAGAGAATGGGTAAAAAAGATAAAAAGCTTCTTAAAAGAATAATTATTTCTCTCGTTTTGTTTATTCTTGGACTTTTGATAAATAACTCAATAATTAGCTTGCTGATTTATGTTACGGCGTATCTGACCGTTGGCTTTGAGATTGTTAAAAAAGCGTTTGGCAGAATACTTAAAATAAAGTTTCTCGATGAAAATTTTCTTATGGCGACGGCAAGTATCGGTGCATTTCTTATCGGTGAATACACCGAGGCGGTTGCCGTAATTATTTTTTATCAGATTGGGGAGCTTTTTCAAAGCTATTCGGTTAATAAAAGCAGGCGTTCTATTAAAGGACTTATGAGCCTCTGCCCTGAATATGCTTTTGTTGAAAGAAACGGTGAAATCGAAAGGGTTTTGCCGAAAGAAGTTAAAAAAGGCGATATTCTCGTAATAAAACCGGGAGAAAAGGTCCCCGTTGACGGAATAATTATAAAAGGAAAGTCATCATTTAATACTGCACCTTTAACAGGCGAGGCTTTGCCTAAAGAGGCGGAAGAGGGGGACTATGTTAGCAGTGGATTTATAAATATTGACGGACTTGTTAAAATCAGGGCGGAAAAGGAATACAGGGAGTCAACTGTTTCAAAAATTCTTGAACTTGTGGAAAATTCAACTATGGCAAAGGCGAAAACGGAGCGTTTTATCACCAGATTTTCGGCTTATTACACACCGATAGTTGTATTTTTGGCGGTTTGTCTTGCTGTAATTCCGTCTGTTTTTACGGGAGAAATTTCCCTGTGGGTATACAGAGCTTTGTCCTTTTTGGTTGTGTCTTGCCCTTGTGCATTGGTTATTTCCATTCCCTTATCCTTTTTCGGGGGGATTGGCGGAGCGTCAAGAAACGGTATATTGGTTAAAGGGGCGAATTATCTTGAAACCCTTGCAAAGTGCAGAGTATTTGCCTTTGACAAAACAGGAACGCTGACAAAGGGAGTCTTTGAGGTTCAATCAGTTAATCCGCTGGGAATAAGTGACGAAGAATTTATAAAATATATCACAGTAGCAGAAAGCGGTTCAAATCATCCTGTTGCAAAAGCGGTTGTAAGCAAATATGGCATTACGGGAACGGCAGAGGAAATAAATGAAATTCCGGGCAGAGGAGTTAAGGCAATTGCTTATGATAAGGTTATTCTTGCCGGCAATATAAAGCTGATGGAAGAAAATGAGATTGATGTTCCTTCATTCGATGAATGCGGAACAAAAATACACCTTGCCGTTGACGGAAAATATTCGGGATATGTGACGGTGGCTGATTCTGTAAAAGAGGAAAGCGGAAAAGCTATTTCGATGCTGTATGGTGAGGGAATAAAAAGAACAATTATGCTGACCGGGGACACAAAGGAGAACGCTGAAAGGATTGCGGAAAAGCTTTCACTTTCAGAGTATAAGGCAGAGCTTTTGCCCCAGGATAAGGTTGATGCGGTCAAAGAGACTCTTGGAATGGGCGAGCGTGTTGCATTTGTGGGAGACGGAATAAATGATGCTCCTGTGCTTGCCTTGTCGGATGTTGGAATTGCAATGGGCGGAATCGGCTCTGATGCATCAATTGAGGCGGCAGACATTGTCATTATGGATGATAATCTTTTAAAACTTCCCAAAGCCGTTAAAATTGCAAAAAAGACAATGAAAATTGTTAAAGAAAATATTGTATTTGCCATTGGGATAAAGTGCCTTGTTTTAGTCCTGAGTGCATCAGGCCTAACTAATATGTGGGCAGCGGTTTTTGCGGATGTTGGAGTTTCATTTATTGCAATTTTAAATTCAATGCGGACTTTAAAAATTAAATAAATATTAAGCCGACTTCAAAGTGACGGATTAGAAAATCTGCACGGTTGAGTCGGCTTTTCGCTATGGTAGAGGGATTGTTTGCCATAAATACATTGTTTTAATTATTGTAAACCAAAATTAAGGGTTGGTATTTTTTGTCATTTTTCTTGAAAAGCTTGTAAGATTGGGGATAACTGATGTTTTTACCCTTGATTTTATCTTAAAACAGCTTATCCCTGTGGATAATGTGGATAACTCTGGGAATAACTGTATAATGGGCTTTATGGCAAAAAGAGAACTGTTATGTAAACTAAAAAACTGCAAAAAGAGTTATGCTTTGGTTTACATAATAATATAGAAATATATTGAATCAAAGACCATAATATGTTATAAATAATGATCAGTATAAAGTTTAGACATAAATAAAAATCCACCCGAGAGGGTGGATTTTTTTACTCTTCGTATTCAAGTTCTTTATCCAATTCTTCATCATTGGAAGGCTCGTTTACTGCGGGCTTTATTTTTTTATTTGAAAATGCCTGAATGAGAAGAACAGAGGAACAAATTCCTGCAATCGCCTGAAAAAGATTGGAGCTTACTCCCGATAAAGCCGCAAACCAACCAAGTCCCATAAAGGTTGCTTCAAACAGATAATAGCCTGAAATCATAATTATTTCACCAATTAAACCGCAAATTACGGCTCCAACAGTATGTCTTTTGAAAAGTTTAAAGAGCAGTCCCGAAACAAGAGCCATAAAAAATTTAATAACAAATGTGGCAGGTGCATACAAAGGATATGCAACAAGGTCAGCTAAAGCTGAACCCAGTCCTGCGGCAAAGCCTCCAAAGATAGGACCTAATACATAGGCGGCTGTCAAAACCATACAGTCGCCCAAGTTAATGTATCCGTTGGTGGGCGTTGGGATTTGAATAATCATTGTTGTTATAAATGTCAGTGCCGAAAAAACAGCCGTCAGCACAAGTTTTTTAATTGGAATATTCTTCAATATAATCCGCTCCTTTTATGTAAGATGTGAGTATTATACTACAAAATATTTCAAAAATCAATATATTCTGTAAATAAACATAAGCCTTTTGTTCTAAAGAGGGACAAAGCCTCATAAGATAGAAATATCAAAAGAAAAGGATGGTCGCTTATGGATAAAAAGATGATAGAAATACTTGGAATTATGCCTGAAAATCTTAAAATTCTGCTTAAAAAGGGTCTTTCGGGACTGTGGGGGAACCTTGAAGAAATCCGCATAAGAATAAACAAACCCTTAATTGTTGGAACATCGGAGGGAAACTTTGCAATTTTAAAAGACGGAAACATCTCCCCTGCAATCGGCGGGGCTTATATCGTAAATGAGGGGGATATAAGGCGTGTTTTCTGTAACTTGTGCGAAAATTCCGTTTATGCCCACGAGGAGGAAATCCGTCAGGGGTATATAACCATAAAAGGGGGTCACCGTGCAGGGTTTTCGGGAAAAGCGGTGGTAAGGGGCGGAAAGATTGAAACAGTCAGAGATATTAGCTCAATAAATATAAGGGTTTCAAAGGAACGGATTGGTTGCGGAAATGAATACATAAATGAAATTCTTAAAAACGGCAAAATAAAAAATACTTTGGTTATATCTCCTCCAGGGTGCGGAAAAACAACTCTTCTTCGTGATTTAACAAGGCTTATTTCAAATTCAGGAATAAAGGTTTCGGTTATTGATGAAAGAGGCGAAATCGGAGCCTGTTATTTAAGTGTTCCTCAAAATGATTTGGGAGTGCAGACGGATATAATTGAAGATGCCCCCAAGAAAGAGGCAATTCCCATTATGCTTCGTTCTATGTCACCAAGGGTTATAGTATGCGACGAGATTGCAACAGATGCTGATGCACAAAGCGTTAAAAAATGCTTTGGATCGGGGGTTTCGGTTATTGCAAGCGCACATTCGGGGAGCTTTGAGGAGATAAAATGCAATCCCCTTATTAAAGGTCTTTTGGGCGGTAACGGCTTTGAAAAAATTATAGTTCTTAAACGGAACGATGAAAGCCTAAGCAAACGGGTTGTGGGTGAAGTTTTTGAGGTTAAGTTATGATGCCCCGAATATTTTGCGCTATAATAGTGGTTCTCGGCTTTGCCTATATGGGAAGATTATATGCCCAAAAGGAAAAGTCAAGGCTTGTTCAGCTCAACTCATTTTGCGACGGACTTAATATGCTTGAATTTAATATAAGATATATGAGTTTTCCTATGTATGAGGCGCTTAGAAAAGCAGGTGAGTGTTGCATAGAGCCTGTAAAATCGGTTTTTGATTATAGTTCCCTAATTCTGTCAGGCGGGACGGAGTATTCCTCGGGAGAGGCGTTTTTGAAAAGTGTTGAAGAGAACAGGGATAAAATAACACTGTCAAATGATGAGGTTGAAATATTAAAAAGCTTTGCGGTATCACTGGGGAAAGGCGACAGAGAATCCGAAATTGTTAATATTCAGGCGGCAAAAACAAGACTTTCTGCCTCCTGCCTTGAGGCGGGGGAGGAAGTTAATAAAAAGGCAAAGGCGGCAAAAGGAATAAGCACGCTTATAGGACTTTTTATTGTTATAGTTCTTTTTTAAAACTGACGGAGGGATAAAATGACGGGAGTGGATTTGATTTTTAAGGTGGCGGCAATCGGGATTCTGGTTGCAGTTTTAAATCAGCTTCTGGTGAGAAGCGGAAGAGAAGACCAGGCAATGCTGACAACCCTTGCAGGACTTATTGTTGTTTTAATGATGGTTATTCAGCAAATAAGCAATTTGTTTGATACCATAAAAAATATTTTCGAGCTTTGATATGGGTATAGAAAAAATCATTGGAATTGCCCTTGTGTCAGTTATGATGGCGGTTTTGCTTAAAGGCTATCGTCCTGAAATTTCTTTGGCGGTTTCCCTAACGGCGATGGCGGTTATGTTTGCAATTATAAGTCCTTATCTTAAGACAGCCTTAAATTCCTTTATCAATCTGTCGGAACAAATAGGGCTTAATATGAAATATATGGCGATTATCATAAAGGTAATCGGGATTGCATATATAACCCAGATTGGCGTTGAGATATGCCGTGACGCAGGTGAAAATGCATTGGGAACAAAGGTTGAAATCTGTGGCAAAATTGTAATTATCGTAATGTCAATGCCTGTTATATATGAACTTTTTGAGGTTATAAGTGAGGTTGTGAGTCTGGTTTAGCAAAGGATAAGAAAAGTGAAGAAAGTTGTATTCTTTATTATGGTTTGGATGCTTTTGCTGACGGTGGTAAGGGCAGAAGAAAATAAAATTATTGATGAATATGTTTCTATATATTCGTCAGAGCTTGAAGATGCAGTAAATTCAGGGGAGGCATCTGAAAATATTGAGGAGATAATCCCTGATTTTTCAGTTGAGGATATTATAAGAAAAAGCGCGTCCGGAAACAGCTTATTTAACATAAGAGAACTTATTAACAGGTTGCTTACATTGTTATTTGGCGAAATACAAAATGTCCTTAAAATAATGCTTTATGTTATGGCAATTTCTGTGTTGACATCATATCTCTCTGCTCTTCCCGAGGGAAGAAGCAAGGAGGTTTCCGATATTGCATTTTACGGATGCTATATAATTGCCGCAGGAATATGCACGGTTTCGTTTCTTGAAATTGTAAGTTGCGGAAAGTCGGCGATTAATACAATAATCCTTGTTGCAAAGGTAATTGTTCCTGTAGTTTCGGCGTGCCTTGTGGGTTCTGGAGCAATTATTTCCGCTGCAGCGTTTCAGCCAATGCTTTTATCGGTTATCGGCGTGGCGCTTTTTATAATAGAAAGGGTGTTTATGCCTGCCCTTATGCTGTTTGCGGCATTAAATACGGTGAATTGTCTGTCAGATAGATTTAATATTGAGAAAATGGTGCAGTTTATTGGAAAGGTTATTAAATGGGGTATATCTGTAATGCTGACTATATTTGTCGGATGTGCGGGGCTTCAAAGCCTTGCCTCAAGCGGAGCAGACGGAGTTTCTGTTAAGATTGCCAAATATGCCGCCTCTAATCTTATTCCCTTTGTTGGCGGAATATTATCCGAAACAGTTGAAACAGTTATGAATTGCAGTGTTGTCATAAAAAACGCAGTTGGGATAACGGGGATAATTATAATGTCAGGGGCAATGCTGTTGCCAATTGTTAAAATTTCCGCAAGTCTTATTGTTTTAAGAATAACAGCGGCGCTTGTCCAGCCTGTTGCGGATAACAGAATAGTCAGATGTATTTCGGGGATTGCAGATGCGGTGGGGCTTGTGTTTGCCATAACACTTGCTGTTACGGTTATGTTTATAATAATTCTGACGATTATGCTAAACGCCGGAAGCTCGGCATTTATGCTGGGGAGGTAGATATGGACTCGGTTAAGGAATGGTGCATAAAAATTGCCGGTGTTTTAATTCTGTCGGCTCTTTGCGAGGGGATTTTGCCATCGGGAAATATAAAAAAATATGTAAGAATTTTGCTTGGGCTGATTTTGACAATCTGTGTATGCAGTCCCTTTTTGAAGGAGTTTTCAGGAGAGTTTATCATTGAAGAGAGCCGTCAAGAGGCGTATCTTGAAGCAAAAAATATGGAGGATAGGGAGCGTGAAATGGTGTTAAGGCTTTATAAGGCAAATATTGCAAGGAAAATGAATGATGATTTAAAGGCGGTTTTAGAGAATTGCGAATTTGAGTTCAGTTTAGAGGTTGAGTCGGGAAATATGCAGGAGTTCGGTAAAATCAAAGGAGTTATTGTAACTGTTATAACAAAAAATGAGTCTCTTCAGGCAGATTCACTTATTGAAAAAATCATATCGGAGAAATACGGAGTTTCCGAAAAGAATATTGCAGTAAATTACAGAGGAGAATGACGGAGGGAGAGAGTTGAATTTCAATATCATAAGACACGACGGGGAAAGTACTTTAGGGAAAAATAAAATAATAATCTTTCTAATAATAGGTGCAATTCTTTTTCTTGCTTTCGGAAGCTTTGGGGATAAATCAAAAGAAAATACTGAAACGAAAACAGAGGCGTTTGATTTTGAGGAATACAAGCAAAGTCTTTCAGATGAGGCGGAGGAGGCTTTATCTAAAATAAAGGGAGCAGGGAGAGTTAAAGTTGTGCTTATATTTGACAGTCGGGGAAAAACTGTTATTGCAAGGAACAGCCAGAGCAAAATCCAAACGGATAAGGGCGAGAGTGATAATCGGGAAACAAAGGAGAATTCGGACAGCGTTGTGGTTTACGGACAGGGTCAGAACGAAACCCCTTATATAACCGAGGAAAAACTTCCGCTCCCATCGGGGGTTTTGGTGATTGCGTCAGGGGCAGGGAATGAAAGTGTAAGGCTTGAACTTTATGAGGCGGTTAAGGCACTCTACGGAATATCTTCTCACAGAATTAAGGTGACTGATTTTAAAAATGAAAATAATTAAATTTTATACCAAATACATAAACGGCGAAAGGATGAAAAAAATGAAAAAATTGACAGAGGGTAAAAAAACGGTAAGTAAACCTAAAAAGGCTTCGATAAGGAGCCGTCAGGTTTTAGTGGGGGCACTTGCGGTTATGGTTGTTGCTGCAGGATATTATCGCTATTCGGTAAGTAATGGGGTAAAGCCTACGGATAATGATGATATGACTGTTCCTGTAATAAGCACGGCGAAGGCGGAAGAAAATTATTTTGCCTCAGCGAGAAAGGAAAGAGACAGTGCAAGGAGTGAATCGGAGGAACTTATAAAGCAGATTGCGGAAAATGACCAATCAACTGCAGACGCAAAAGCGGAGGCAAATCTAAAGCTTAAAAATATTGCGGAAAACATAAAAAATGAGGGTGAAATAGAAAGTATTATAAAATCAAAGGGATATGATGAATGTATCGTATTCATAGAGGAAAATGAGGTAAGAATTATTGTAAAAGCGGATAAACTTGAAAGCGATAAGGTTTCACAGATAAGCGAAATTGTGACCTCGCGGACAAAATTCAAGCCGTCTCAGATTGTTATAAGCAGCCATAAATAAAAAAATTGAAAAAAATGATTGTAAAATCAAATGGTTTGTGATATAATATTCATAATTGTATGATGATTTGAAAAATACAAATATTTTCAGGAGGTTTACGGTTATGAATTCTGAAGAAATGGTAAATAAAACGGGGAATGTTGTAATCTCTGATGAGGTTATATCAAT
>JAZRTD010000081.1:0-2993 GCA_045651845.1 Clostridia bacterium
TGGAAAGATGCAGAGAGTATTGATATTTCTCAATTTATTTCAGAAAATTAAGGAGGATTTATATAAATGAGATACGATTTTAAAGAAGTTGAACAAAAGTGGCAGAATAAATGGGCGGATACCAATGCTTTTAAAATTGATGAAACAATGGATAAGCCTAAATATTACACCCTTGAAATGTTCCCTTATCCATCAGGAAACTTACATATGGGACACGTAAGAAACTATTCTATCGGAGATGTTCTTGCAAGATATAAGAAAATGCAAGGATATAATGTTCTTCATCCAATGGGATGGGACTCTTTTGGTCTTCCTGCTGAAAATGCAGCTATTAAAAACGGAACTCCCCCTGCTGACTGGACCTGGTCAAATATTGACAATATGAGAGAACAGCTCAAAAGCCTTGGTTTTAGCTATGACTGGGACAGAGAGGTTGCAACAGCGAAACCTGATTATTATAAGTTTACACAGTGGATGTTTTTAATGCTTTATAACAATGGTCTTGCTTATAAGAAAAAGTCTTTTGTTAACTGGTGTCCTTCCTGTCAGACGGTTCTTGCAAACGAGCAGGTTGTTAACGGAAAGTGTGAAAGATGTAAGAGTGAGGTAGGTAAAAAAGACCTGGAGCAGTGGTTCTTTAAAATTACAGAGTACGCTCAAAGACTTTTAGATGATATTGATATGCTTGATGGCTGGCCTGATAAGGTTAAGAGTATGCAGAGAAACTGGATTGGCCGTTCTGAAGGGGCAGAAGTGCAGTTTAAGATTGACGGAAGTGATGAAACATTAACTGTATTTACAACAAGACCTGACACAATTTTCGGCGTTTCTTATATGGTTATTGCACCCGAGCATCCGATTGTTGACAGTCTTATCAGTGGCAGACCCCAGGAAAATGCTTGCAGAGAATTTATAAAAAAGGTTCAAGGGATGAGTGAAATTGCCCGTTCTGCAACGGATACGGAAAAAGAAGGGGAATTCACAGGTGTCTATGTTGTTAATCCGCTTAATGATAAGAAAATACCCCTCTATCTTGCGAATTATGTTTTCCTTGACTATGGCACAGGAATTGTTATGGGTGTTCCTGCCCACGACCAGAGAGACTTTGACTTTGCGAAGAAATATAATCTGCCTATAGAGGTTGTTGTTCAGCCAGACGGAGAGGAAATAAAAGGTTCTGACCTTAAAGAAGCTTTTGCGGCAGAAGGAACAATGGTTAATTCAGGAGAGTTTAACGGACTTAATAATCGTGATGCCCTTGCAAAAATTATTGATTATATAGAGAGTAAGAATTTCGGGGAAAGAAAGGTTAATTTCAGACTTCGCGACTGGCTTATTTCCCGTCAGAGATATTGGGGCGCGCCTATTCCAATTGTTTATTGCGAAAAGTGCGGAACTGTTCCTGTTCCTGAAAAGGATTTGCCTGTTATGCTTCCTGAAAATGTTAAGTTTACAGGTCTTGGCAAATCTCCGCTTTCTGAATGTGAAGAGTTTGTTAATACAACTTGTCCGTGCTGTGGCGGTAAAGCAAAGAGAGAAATTGATACAATGGATACCTTCGTATGTTCTTCCTGGTATTTCTTAAGATATTGTGACCCGAAGAACAGCGACATGCCTTTTGATAAATCAAAAACTGATTATTGGATGAATGTTGACCAGTATATAGGCGGAGTTGAACACGCTATTCTTCACCTTCTCTATTCAAGATTTTTAACCAAGGTTTTATATGATAAAGGTTATGTAAGCTGCGTAGAGCCGTTTGCAAATCTTTTGACACAGGGTATGGTTTTAAAAGACGGAAGTAAGATGTCTAAATCGGTTGGTAATGTGGTAAGCCCTGATGAGATTATTGAAAAATACGGTGCAGACACTGCAAGACTCTTTATATTGTTTGCTGCTCCTCCTGAACGTGACCTTGACTGGAGCGATACTGCGGTTGAGGGTGCATACAGATTTATAAACCGTGTATGGAGAGCAGTTGATGAGCTTAAGGATTATATGTCAGATGACGTTGTGGACCAGAGCAAGCTTGATGATAACGAGAAGAAGCTTCGCCTTGCAGTTCATACAAGTATTAAAAAGGTAACTGAAGATTTTGAACGATTCAGTTTTAATACAGCTATAAGCAGTATAATGGAAATGGTTAATGCTCTCTATGTTTATAAGGAAAATGTTCCTTCGGATAAATATAACAAGGCACTTATCGGTGAAACACTTAAAGCACTCGTTATATTGCTTGCGCCTTTTATTCCTCACGCGTCAAGCGAAATGTGGGAACATATTGGCGGAACTGAGAATGTTACTGATGTAATGTGGGTTAAGGCTGATAATGATGCACTTGTTGTAAGCGAGATTGAAATTGTTGTTCAGATTAATGGCAAGATAAGAGGAAAGCTTATGATTTCACCTGATTTGACACCTGATAAGATGCAGGAGATTGCTCTTAAAGATGAAACAATAAATGCTCTGATTGATGGCAAGAATATCGTTAAAGTTATTGCAGTTCCTAAAAAGCTAATAAATATTGTTGTTAAATAGTATAATCTATAAAAAATGGGTATAATATCTTTGTACAGAAATTTAAAACTTAAAGGAGTTTGATTGTATGAAGAAAATATTATCTGTTTTAGTTGGTATTATTATGGTGTTAAGCTTTGCTTCCTGCACAAGAAATAACACAAATGCTGACCGTGGAAACGATGGTATGGTTGATGATGCTGGAAATGCAGTTAATGATGTTTTAGACGGAGCTGAAAATGTTGTTGATGATGTTACAGGCAGCAACGGCGGCAATAATAGCCAGAATGATGGCACTAATAATACTGATATGAATGGCAATAATCAAAATAATTAGTATTAACTGTAAAAGCACATCTTACGAAATGTAAGATGTGCTTTTTTGCTATATTACTAATATTTTATGTTTTTCGTTTTCACTGAAATATTTAGTGGCGGTTAAGTCATTGGTTATTAAATAATCCACATTTCGTATA
>JAZRTD010000082.1:0-3666 GCA_045651845.1 Clostridia bacterium
AGCTTTATAAAGACAGGCTTATCCGTAACCGCCTTAACTCTTTTTGTCACCTCTGCCGCATTTTTTGCATCCGTTCCAAAACTCATTCCGCCTGCGTGAACATTCGGACAGCTTATATTAACCTCAACAATACCAATCTCATCAACTGCCCCAAGTTTTTCGCAGTTATAAACATATTCATCAAGGGAAAAACCACCAACATTGGCAATGGCTTTTTTATTAAAGCACTGACGAAGTTTCGGGATTTCCTCTTCTATAACCTTTTCAACCCCAGGATTTTGAAGCCCAACAGAATTTATCATTCCCTCGCGACACTCCGCAATTCTCGGAAGGGGATTTCCAAATCTCGGCTCTTTCGTTGTTCCTTTAAGAGAGATACTACCCAAAATATTAATATCGTATATATCCGCAAACTCATAGCCAAATCCAAAAGTTCCGCTTGCAGGTATAATTGGATTATCAAGGCAGAGTCCGCCTAAATTTACGCTTAAATCTACCATATTACTTCCTCCTTTAAAAGAACAGGGCCATCCTTACAAATTCGTTTATTACCATACTTTGTTTCACAGGTACAACCCATACAAGCACCGAAACCGCATCCCATTCTTGCCTCAAAGCTAAGCTGACCCTCTGTTTTTGATGAATCATAAACCCCTTTAAGCATAGGCTCCGGACCGCAGGTATAGAAATATGTATAATCATCAAACTCTTTCATCGCATCGGTTACAAAGCCTTTAATCCCCACACTTCCGTCATTGGTTGTCACATAGACTCTCGCCCCGAGCTTTTCAAATTCTTCTTTATAAAAAACATCAGCCTCGCTCATAAATCCCATTATAACAGTAACTTTTTTGCCCTCTGATATAAGCTTTCTGCAAAGATTAAACATTGGAGGAACGCCGACACCGCCACCGATTAACAAAGGATTTTCACCGCTCATTTCCGTGTCAAATCCGTTACCAAGGCCTGTCAGAACATCTAAAGTTCCCCTCTCCATAAGACTCATTTTTTCCGTTCCCTCGCCAACAACCTTATAAATGATTGTTACGGTCTTATCATCATAATCACAAACCGATATGGGACGTCTTAAAAACAGATTATCAAGCTTTATATTTATAAACTGCCCCGGGCGGATAATTTCGCTTGTATCCCCGCCTAGCACCATTTCATAAATATCTCTTGCAATTTTTCTGTTGGATTTTATCTCAAATAAAGACTGTTTCATTATTTTTCCTCCTTATATGCAATCTTCCCGTCGGATACGGTCATTTTGCATCTTCCGTAAACCTCTTTCCCCTCAAATGGCGTTGCCTTACCTTTTGAAAGAAATTCATCGGGGTTTATTTCATATTTTTCTTCAAGGTCAAAAACCGTAAAATTCGCTTTTTCTCCGACCTTTATTCCCGTTTGAATGCTAAAACGCTTTGACGGATTTAAGCTCATAAGTTCAATAAGCTTTGAAAGACTTAATTTCCCCGTTCTAACAAATTCAGTATACATCACAGGGAACGATGTTTCAATCCCCACAACTCCCATAAGGCTTCCAAAAAGGCCTTTGGATTTTTCCTCCCGAGAATGAGGCGCATGGTCAGTCGCTATCGTATCGATTGTTCCGTCAAGTATGCCCTCAATAAGTGCGTTTTTATCATCAATTCCTCTTAGCGGAGGATTCATTTTAAATCGGCCCTCATCCTTTATATCCATATCGCAAAGAGTCAGGTAATGTGGTCCTGTTTCACAAGTTATATTGACTCCGTCAGCTTTAGCTTTTCTTATTATCTCAACGCTCTCTTTTGCTGAAATATGGCAAACGTGATAGGAAACTCCTGTTTCCTTTACAATGTCAATATCCCTTTTTATAGGCTTCCACTCGCTTTCAGAGCATATCCCTTTGTGCCCGTTTTGTTTTGCATATTCTCCGTCGTGAATATATCCCCCATTTAAAAGGGAATTTTCTTCGCAATGGGCAGATATAATCTTATCAAGCTTTTTAGCTTTTTTCATTGCGTCTTTCATGATTTCGATATTTTGGACACCTTTGCCGTCATCAGAATAGCCTATAACATTTTCAGCCATACCTTCCATATCAGAAAGCACCTCTCCGTTTTCACCGCAAGTTATTGCCCCAAAAGGATAAACAGAAATACAAGCATCTCTCTTAATAATATCAAGCTGAAGCTTTAAATTTTCAATGCTGTCAGGAACAGGATTTAAATTAGGCATTGAACAAATCGCCGTAAACCCGCCTCTTGCCGAAGCTTTTGTTCCGCTTTCAACTGTTTCTTTATACGAAAAACCCGGCTCGCGAAGATGAGTATGCACATCAACAAAGCCGGGAAATACATAACAATTTTCAAATTCAAATAAACTGCCGTCATTACCAGCAGCTCTTTCGGAAATTTCAGACACAACGCCATTGTCGATAAATATATTTTTCTTTTTAAAAGAATTGCCTTCAAAAACCAAGGCGCCAATGATTGCATATTTCATTATGTCTTTTCTCCTTCGTCATAATTTCACATATAATATTTTACCACAACAGCATATCTTTGTCAAGACAAATACGGACTAACAATACATATAAATTAATACATTTATCATATACTTTAACGAGGTGATTTCTTTGTTTTTAATAATCAAAAAAGGAAATATTATTTTATCAGTTTTAACATTATGTTTTGCAGTAATTTTTCTGCTTTCAATATTTCTTGAAACACCAAAAACCGTCACAACCTTTTCAACTCCCGTTTATGGAAAGGTTATAGTTATTGACCCGGGACACGGTGGGGCAGATGCAGGAGCATCAGATAACGGTATTTCGGAAAAAGATATAAATTTAAAAATCGCATTATATCTTAAAAGTTTCATAGAAGAAAACGGCGGAACGGTTATAATGACCAGAGAAAGCGACAAAAACACCGCTGACCCTAACCGCCCTGCAAATATTTCTCAAAAAAAATCAGACCTTTTAGAGAGAAAAAATCTTCCGCAAAAAGCTAAAGCGGATATGTTCATAAGCATACATATCAACAAATTTCCCGAATCAAAATATCGGGGAGCACAGGTTTTTTGCGCACCAAAATCCGAGGAAAGTGAAAAATTAGGCGAAATTATTCAAGCATCACTTATAAAAAATGCAGACCCAAACAATACTCGTAAGCTTAAAACAGGGAATAGTATTTTCATACTTAAAGATGCCGTAATCCCATCTATACTGGTTGAATGCGGATTTATCTCAAATCCTGATGAGGCAAAGCTTCTGCAATCAGAAAGCTATCAGCAAAAAATTGCCTGGTCAATTTTTATGGGTCTTACAGAATACTTTATATCCTAATACATAACCTTCATAAGGCAAAGCCCCCTGGCAGGAGCGGTTTCTCCTGCCATTTCACGGTTTTGAGATGAAATTATGTCGGGAATTTCCTCCGCTTTTCTTTTTCCTAAACCAATCTCAATAAGTGTTCCCGTAATAATTCTCACCATATTGTATAGAAATCCGTTACCGTAAAATGTTATCAAAATTTGGTTATTTTGTTTTTCAATATCAATGGAATATATTTCTCTTACTGCTGATTTCTTTAAATGTTTATTACTGCAAAAAGCTTTAAAATTATGCTTGCCAACAAAAAACTGCGTCGCTTTTTCCATTTCTTTTATATTAAGCTC
>JAZRTD010000083.1:0-1026 GCA_045651845.1 Clostridia bacterium
AACCGCAAGGTCATTTTTTGTCGCTCTTGCATTCATACCGCGAAGGGGAACATTCATATTATAAAGCATTGTGCTTATATCAACAACAAGAGAATTTCTGTCGTTGGCACTTATTGTAATATTTGTCAGGAAGCTGCTGGACACGCCGTCTGCCCACCGCACTCCGATAAAACGGTCATAGTCCGAATCATCACGGTGAACATTGGTCATATTTATACAGTCTGTTCTGTGGACCGCAACACCTCTGCCTCTGGTTATAAATCCGACAATATTATCCCCCGGAACCGGGTTACAGCACTTTGAAAGCCTTACAAGGCAATTATCAATTCCGTCAACAATTATACCGCTGTTATTGGATTTTCCTGAAGTTTTTACAACAAAAAGCTCGGGCGCTTCGGAAACATCCTGATTTTTCTGTAAAATCTTTCTCGTTTCATCTTTAAGCCTTGCAACAAATTTTCCTGCATTTGAACCGCCGTAGCCTAATGTTGCATACATATCCTCAAGGTTTTTAAAACCGTATTTTTTAAGCATTGGGGCGACAAATTCTTCGTCGTTTATATAGGTTAGCGGAAGAGCGAGCTTTTTAAACTCTCTCTCCAGCATTTCCTTGCCTTTAATTATATTTTCACTTCTGTTTTCTTTTCTCAGAAACTGGTTTATCTTATTTCTCGCCTGAGAAGTTTTTGCAATCTTAAGCCAGTCAAGATTCGGTCCGTGCACCGCATTTGAGGTTATAATTTCAATAATGTCGCCGTTTATAAGCTTATAGTCAATATTAACGATTTTCCCGTTGATTTTCGCCCCTGACATTTTATTTCCCACCGCACTGTGGATTGCATAGGCAAAATCAATCGGTGTTGACCCTGCAGGAAGGCTGACAACATCGCCTTTTGGGGTAAACACAAAAACCTCGTCGGAAAACATATCAATTTTAAGAGTCTGCATAAACTCTTCCGCGTTTGCCATATCCTTTTGAATTTCAAGAAGCTGTTTTATCCACTCAAGCTTCTTATCCATTTCCGA
>JAZRTD010000084.1:0-2780 GCA_045651845.1 Clostridia bacterium
CAATCATTAAAGGTTCTGCTCTTAAAGCTCTTCAATATGCATCTAACAATGATGACGTTGAAGGTTCTGCAGATTGTCAATGTATCTTTGAACTTATGAATGCTGTTGACAGTTATATCCCAACTCCAGAACGTGAATCTAACAAACCATTCCTTCTCCCTGTAGAAGACGTATTCACTATCTCTGGTCGTGGTACAGTTGCTACTGGTAGAGTAGAAAGAGGTATCGCTAAAGTTGGTGACCCTGTTGATATCGTTGGTATTAAACCAGAAAAGATGACTTCAGTTATCACTGGTCTTGAAATGTTCAGAAAATCTCTTGATGAAGCTTACGCTGGTGACAACGTTGGTGCACTTTTAAGAGGTATTGATAGAACTCAAATTGAAAGAGGACAAGTTATCGCTAAACCAGGTTCAGTTCAACCACACACTGCATTCAGCGGTCAAGTTTACGTTCTTACTAAAGAAGAAGGTGGTAGACATACTCCATTCTTCAACAACTATCGTCCACAATTCTACTTCAGAACTACAGACGTTACAGGTACTATTAGCCTTCCAGAAGGCGTTGAAATGGTAATGCCTGGTGACCACATCACTATTGACGTTACTCTTATCACTCCTGTAGCTATGGAAGACGGTCTCCGTTTCGCTATTCGTGAAGGCGGTAGAACAGTTGGTTCCGGCGTTGTTACAGCTATCATTGAGTAATTTTAATTCGTGATAAATATAAAGGACGGGTTTTATACCCGTCCTTTTTATATTTAACAGAAAAATACTGTAGCAAATTATTTGCTACAGTATTTTTAATTATAATGTTGCTGCCATAACAGCCTTTATTGTATGCATTCTGTTTTCCGCCTCATCAAAAACAATTGATTGAGAGCTTTCAAAAACCTCGTCGGTAACCTCCATACAGTCAATGCCAAACTTTTCATAAATTTCCTTGCCTGTTGTGGTTTTAAGGTCGTGGAAAGCCGGCAGACAATGCATAAATCTGCACTGCTCCCCTGCATTTTCCATAATTTTTTTATTAACCTGATATGGTGAAAGGTCATCAATCCTTTCTTTCCACACATCCGCAGGCTCGCCCATTGAAACCCACACATCAGTATAGATAACATCCGCACCTTTGGTTGCAACCATCGGGTCTTCAATAAACTTAAGGGTTGCCCCTGTTTCCTTTGCAATTTTTTCACATTCTTCAACAAGTGTCGTATCAGGGAAATATTTTTTTGGAGCGCAGGCGATGAAGTTCATTCCCATCTTCGCACAGCCAACCATTAAAGAATTGCCCATATTATATCTGGCATCCCCCATATAAACTAAAGTTTTGTTTTTAAGAGTACCGAAATGCTCTTTTATGGTTAAGAAATCAGCAAGAATTTGTGTGGGGTGAAATTCATTGGTTAAGCCGTTCCAAACGGGAACACCAGCATATTTTGCAAGCTCTTCAACTATTTCCTGACCAAAACCGCGATATTCAATTCCGTCAAACATTCTGCCAAGAACTCTTGCTGTGTCAGCAATACTTTCCTTTTTGCCAATCTGCGAGCCTGATGGGTCAAGATAAACGGGGTGCATCCCCAAATCTGCCCCTGCAACCTCAAATGCACAGCGGGTTCTCGTGCTTGTTTTCTCAAAAATCAAGGCAATATTTTTTCCCTCGCATAATCTGTGGGGAATTCCAGCCTTTTTCTTTGCCTTAAGGTCAGCGGCAAGTTCAATAAGGCCTTCGATTTCCTCAGGTGAAAAATCAAGAAGCTTTAAAAAGCTCTCTCCTTTTAAATTCATAGTTTAGTCCTCCTCTGCGCAGGCATTTTTAATAACATCAACCGCTTTTATAAGAGTTTCCATAGGGATATTGAGAGCGGGCAAAAGCCTTACCTTTGTTTTGGCGGTAAGACACAAAACGCCGTTCTCCAAACATTTTGCAACAACATCGGATGCAGGCTTTTCGGTTTCAATTCCAATCATAAGCCCCATTCCGCTGACGCTTTTAATCCCTTTTGCATTGTTTAATGTATCAAAAATAAATTTGCTTTTTGCTTTGACTTCATTTAGAAATGCTTCATCAAGTCTATCGATTATGCTTATAGCTCCTGCACAGCAAACGGGGTTTCCGCCAAAGGTGGACCCGTGGTCGCCAAAGCCAAGAACCTTTTCGGTCTTTTCGTTAAGCATAGTTGCCCCGAGTGGCAAGCCGCCGCCAATACCCTTTGCGGTTGAAATAATGTCAGGCTTAATACCATAATTCATATATGCGTAAAGCTCACCGCATCTGCCGTTCCCTGTCTGGACTTCGTCTATAATCAAAAGGATATCTTCTTTGTTACAAAACTCATAAAGACCCAGAATAAAGTCACGGTTCATTGGAATAACTCCGCCTTCGCCCTGAACACACTCAACCATGATTGCCGCAGTCTTGTTATCTTGCGCAAGATTTATAACTGACTCTAAATCATTGGCGTCGCCGTAAATAAAGCCGGCTGTTAAAGGGTTAAAATGCTCGTGGAATTTGTCCTGTCCTGTTGCGGAAAGGGTAGTTATTGTTCTGCCGTGAAAGCTGTTTTTAAGCGTTATTATTGTGGAATATTCCTCACCCTTTTTGTCTGCCGCATATTTTCTCGCAACTTTAATTGCACACTCATTTGATTCCGCGCCCGAGTTTGAGAAAAACACTTTTTTCATCCCTGTTCTCTCGCAGAGCATTTTTGCAAGGCGGGCGCAGGGCTCTGTGTAATAAAGATTTGAGGTATGCTGAAGGGTTTCAAGCTGATTTGT
>JAZRTD010000085.1:0-2764 GCA_045651845.1 Clostridia bacterium
AACCGCAAGGTCATTTTTTGTCGCTCTTGCATTCATACCGCGAAGGGGAACATTCATATTATAAAGCATTGTGCTTATATCAACAACAAGAGAATTTCTGTCGTTGGCACTTATTGTAATATTTGTCAGGAAGCTGCTGGATACGCCATCTGCCCACCTCACTCCGATAAAACGGTCATAATCCGAATTATCACGGTGAACATTGGTCATATTTATACAGTCTGTTCTGTGGACCGCAACACCTCTGCCTCTGGTTATAAATCCAACAATGTTATCCCCCGGAACCGGGTTACAGCACTTTGAGAGCCTTACAAGGCAATTGTCAATTCCGTCAACAATAATACCGCTGTTATTGGATTTTCCTGAAGTTTTAACAACAAAAAGTTCTGGTGCCTCGGAAACATCCTGATTTTTCTGTAAAATCTTTCTGGTTTCGTCTTTAAGTCTTGCAACAAACTTTCCTGCATTTGAACCGCCGTAGCCCAATGTTGCATACATATCCTCAAGGTTTTTAAAGCCGTATTTTTTAAGCATAGGCGCGACAAATTCTTCGTCGTTTATATAGGTCAGCGGAAGAGCAAGCTTTTTAAACTCTCTCTCCAGCATTTCCTTACCCTTAACTATATTTTCACTTCTGTTCTCTTTCCTCAGGAACTGGTTTATCTTATTTCTCGCCTGAGAAGTTTTTGCAATCTTGAGCCAGTCAAGATTCGGCCCGTGCACAGCATTTGAAGTTATAATCTCAATAATGTCACCGTTTATAAGCTTATAATCGATATTAACGATTTTCCCGTTGATTTTCGCTCCTGACATTTTATTTCCCACAGCACTGTGGATTGCATAAGCAAAATCAATGGGTGTTGACCCTGCAGGAAGGCTGACAACATCGCCTTTTGGGGTGAACACAAAAACCTCATCGGAAAACATATCAATTTTAAGAGTCTGCATAAACTCTTCCGCGTTTGCCATATCCTTTTGAATTTCAAGAAGCTGTTTTATCCATTCAAGCTTCTTATCCATCTCGGAGGCACCGCTTCTTCCCTCTTTATATTTCCAATGGGCAGCAATTCCGTTTTCCGCAGTTCTGTGCATTTCCCATGTTCTTATCTGAATTTCAAAGGGTGTTCCGTCAGGACCGATAACCGTGGAATGAAGGGACTGATACATATTTGGTTTAGGCATCGCAATATAATCTTTAAATCTGCCCGGAATCGGCTTAAAAAGCTCGTGAACCATACCTAAAACCGCATAGCAATCCGCATCGGAATCAACAATAACACGGACAGCAAAAAGGTCATAAAGCTCGTCAATGCTCTTATTTTGAATAAACATTTTTCTGTAAATACTGTAAAAATGCTTCGCTCTGCCCTCGATTTTTCCCTTTATATGGATTTCCCCAAGACGCTTTTCGATAACTTCCATAATATTTTTTATAAAGCTCTCTCTTTCGTCACGCTTTTGGGCAATTTTATCAACAATTTCATAATATCCTATAGGGTCAATATACCTGAGCGACAAGTCCTCAAGCTCCCACTTGATTTTAGACATACCAAGCCTGTGAGCCAGCGGTGCATAATCCTCCAGCGTTTCCCTTGCTTTCTCTCTCTGCTTTTCTTCAGGCATAGATTTCATTGTCCGAAGATTGTGTAGCCTATCAGCAAGCTTTATAACTATAACCCTTACGTCCTGAGCCATGGCAAGGAACATTTTCCTTAAGTTCTCAACCTGTTGTTCTTCTTTTGATGTATAGGGAATTTTACTGAGCTTTGTAACTCCGCAAACTAAAAGAGCAATGGTCTCCCCGAATTGCTCTTCTATTTCAGCGTCGGTGCAGTCTGTATCTTCAACAACATCGTGAAGAAGAGCCGCCGCAACAGAGCTTGTGTCAAGCCCCATCTCAGCAATTATTTTCGCCACCGAAATAGGATGGTTAACATACTCTTCTCCTGACTTACGGAGCTGTCCCTCATGCTTTAAAACCGCATAGTTATACGCCTTCTCTACGACATCCGTTTCGCCGCTGACATTATTCTCTTTTATTATTTTTATAAGTTCTTCAAGTGGAGTATACATCAGTTATTCACTTCCGATAATTTAATGTCCTTTAAAATAAGCTGAACATTATGGAAACCCTTATAATCGTTTATAGAAAGTCCGAAAGCAACATCAACAAAGTCGCCCTCTTTGAAATAATTATAATATTCTCCCATACCAAAGCCCACCGTATCAAGATACTTTCCATCTTTTAAGAGAGTCATACGGAGATGCTTATTATCGCTCATTGTGCTTATTCTGTGGATTTTAATTGCCTTTGTCGCAAAAACAGGGGCAGGATTATCAACTCCAAACGGCTGAAGCCTGTTTATGTCCTCAACTGCTTCGTTTGATATGTATGTCGCCTTAATAGTAGCATCAATACTCACTGTCGGCGTGGTTTTTGCTTCCTCAAGACTTTCAGGAATATATGAGTTTATCGCCTGACGGAATTTATCAATATTTTCACTCTTGACAGAAAGACCTGCCGCAAGTTCGTGTCCGCCAAACTTTTCTAAGATATCCGAACAATTTTCCAAAGCCTCAAAAAGGTTATATCCGTTAACAGAACGACCGGAGCCCTTTGCCTCGTCACCATCAATTGCAAAGAGAATTGACGGCTTATAGAATTTCTCCGTAATTTTAGAAGAAACTATACCCACAATCCCGTGATGCCAATTCTCGTGCGGGATAACCAAAACCTTATCATTCTCCATTTCGGGATGATTTT
>JAZRTD010000086.1:0-2264 GCA_045651845.1 Clostridia bacterium
ATTTTATAAAAAAATATTATATAAAATAACAAAATTAAAAAATTCTATTGATTTTTTGCAAAAATTGCGGTATTATTATATTAGCTAAATTTACAAGAATGAATAGGAGAGTTTTATTATGAATTTGATTTACAAAGGTAAAACAAAAGATGTTTACGGACTTGAAAACGGAAATGTTATGCTTAAGTTCAAGGATGATTGCACAGGTAAGGATGGCGTGTTTGACCCGGGCGAAAATAGCGTTGGTCTTACAATAGACGGTATCGGTAAAGAAAATCTTAAAACATCTGTTTATTATTTCGACCTTCTTAAAGAAGCCGGAATTAAAACTCACTATGTTTCAGCAAATATAGATGAAGCAACTATGGAGGTTCTTCCTGCAACTGTTTTTGGTCACGGTCTTGAAGTTATCTGCCGTCTTGTTGCAACAGGAAGCTTTATCCGCAGATACGGCGAATATATTGAAGACGGTACAAAGCTTGATGGCGGGTATGTTGAATGTACTTTTAAAAATGACGAAAAGGGCGATCCGCTTGTTACAGGCGAAGGTCTTGCGGCTCTCGGTGTTATGACTCCACAGATGTTTGAAAGTATGAAGGAACAGACTCTTAAAATTACAAAGATTGTTGCTGATGACCTTAAGAAAATCGGTCTTGATTTATGGGATATTAAATTCGAATTCGGTTACAACAATGACGAAGTTATCTTAATCGACGAAATAGCATCAGGTAATATGAGAGTTTATAAGGGTAATGAAATTGTTGACCCTGTTGAACTTACAAAGCTTATATTGAACAGATAATCAGTTTTATAAAAAGCTTGACAAACAGTTTTTTATATGATATAATTTCAAAAAGTAAAGGCGTTGACGAAGAGTTCATAAAGATATGCCCATAAAGAGAAGTGGCGGGTGGTGCGAGCCATTGGAACAGTTTTTATGTTTGTAGCTTCCGAGCCGGGGGGAAGAAAACCTTTTTGGTGAGTAGAACCTCTCCGTGATTGCTGCGTTAAGGCATAGGGGTTGATTGACTCCAAGAGTGGCGGATTTCCGCAATTTGAGTGGTACCGCGGGTGTTGAAATTTTAACGCTCGTCTCAAAGCAGTTACTTTGGGACGGGTGTTTTTTTGTCCCGGAAAAGGAGAATTGAAATGGAACAGATAATCGGTCTTGACTTGAAAATCAAAGAAATGGCTGGCCGTATAAGGGAGCTTCGCGAAATCGAAAATATTTCCCCAGAAGAAATGGCGCAGAGCACCGGTGTAACCGTTGAAGAATATCTTAAATGCGAAAACGGCGACAGCGACCTTAACTTTGCATTCATATACAGATGTGCGATGGCTCTTCGCGTTAATGTTACGGATATTATTGAGGGTGACAGCCCTAAGCTTAAATCCTATACGATAACAAGAGCGGGGTCAGGTCAGAAAATTGCAAAAGCACACGGTATGACATATTACAATATGGCATATTCATTCAGGAACAGAATTGCAGAACCGCTTTTTGTTCACAGTGTTTATGACGAAAATGCCCAGACAAAGGATATTGAGCTTACGACTCATAAAGGGCAGGAGTGTGACATTGTTATAGAAGGGCATCTTATGGTTCAAATTGGTGAACACAGAGAAGTTTTAGGCCCCGGGGACAGTATTTATTATAACAGTGATACGCCTCACGGAATGATTGCGGTTAACGGAAAGGACTGCCTCTTCTATGCTATCGTTCTCAACGCCAAAGGCGAACCTATGACTGAGAAAGAAATCAGCAAGGTTGTTGCTGCTCCTGTTTTAACACCTAAAAAGGATAAGAAAGACAGAATTTATAAGAAATATATAGATGTTACAGAAAACGAAAACGGAACTCCTACTTCCATTCAGTTTAAGAATACAGAAAAATTCAATTTTGCATTTGATTTAGTTGATGCCCTTGCCGAAAGAGAACCTGAAAAGCTTGCTATGCTTCATATTTCAAGAGATAAGGTTGAAAGAAGATTTACCTTTAAGGATATGAAAAAAGCTTCTGCCCAGTGCGCTAACTATTTTAAAACATTAGGTATTAAAAAAGGCGACAGGGTTATGCTGGTTTTAAAGCGTCACTATCAGTTCTGGTTTGCAATGCTCGGTCTTAATAAACTTGGTGCTATTGCAATCCCTGCAACAAATCAGCTTCAGGAACACGATTTTGAATACCGCTTTAGAAGTGCGGGGGTTAGTGCGATTATCTGTACGGCTGACGGGGATACAGCGAAACAAGTTGATATTGCGGC
>JAZRTD010000087.1:0-4052 GCA_045651845.1 Clostridia bacterium
CAAGCTCTTCTCTTTCTAAATAGTCTGTACAGCTAAATTCATTCCGCCTGATAAGATTTCTAAGTCTCTCATCAGCCTTTCCAACAAGCAGTGTTTGTGTTTTATCTAAATTTCTTATAACTTCTTCAATACTTATATTATTTTCAGAATATGGTGTATAAATATTTTTCCCATCAACTGTATACGGAAGCGGACAAACAATAATATCTGAATCATATACCGTTTCTCTTAAATCTCTGCAAATAATAATTTTATCTTTAAAATTCTCCACTACTTTTTCAAATCCATATATTTTTATATTTGGATATAATTCAGACAGCCTTTTTATAACTCTTGTCTGCCGTTTGTCACCGCCTATAAAACAAAGTTTTTTCATCCAGCACACCACCCTGAAAATATTATCTTTTTACATAATATGTCATAAATAATAATTTGTGTAATAATACATAAAATAAATCCCCCCGTATAACGGGGGGATTTATTTTATATTCATTTTTCCAACTAAACATCTTTCCGCCATACCATTTTATTAACAACACCGGTATAGCTTTGGATGATTTTTACAACCTTTGCTGAAACATTTTCATCTGTATAATCCCTTACAGGTAGTCCTAAATCGCCGTTTTCATTCATTAAAACTGCTGTATCTACCGCCTGAAGAACTTGCTCTGTCGTTATTCCTGCCAATATAAAGTTTCCTCTGTCCAAGGCCTCAGGCCGCTCCGTTGATGTTCTTATACAAACCGCAGGAATAGGATTTCCGACAGAGAGGAAGAAACTGCTTTCCTCAGGAAGGGTTCCGCTGTCTGAAACAACTGCAAAAGCATTCATTTGAAGATTATTATAATCGTGAAATCCCAGAGGCTCGTGTTTTATAACTCTTTTATCAAATTCAAAGCCTCTTTGCTCTATGTATTTTTTACTTCTGGGGTGACACGAATATAAAATAGGCATATCATATTTTTCTGCCATTGCATTAACCGCATTCATAAGGGAGAAAAAGTTCTTTTCTGTATCTATATTCTCCTCTCTGTGAGCTGATAACAAAATATATTTCTTCTTTTCAAGCCCAAGTTTGTTAAGTATATCGCTTTCCCTTATTTTGTCAAGATTGGAACGAAGAACCTCCGCCATAGGTGAGCCTGTAACATAAGTCCTCTCTTTGGGAAGCCCGCACTCGTGAAGATATTTTCTTGCATGTTCAGAATAGGCAAGGTTCACATCGGAAATTATATCAACAATTCTTCTGTTTGTTTCCTCAGGCAAACATTCATCCTTACATCTGTTTCCCGCCTCCATATGAAAAATCGGAATATGCAATCGTTTTGCACCTATTGCACTCAGGCAGGAATTGGTATCACCCAGAATAAGCAGCGCATCAGGCTTTTGTTCCTCCATTAAATCATAGGACTTTGCAATTATGTTACCTATGGTTTCACCAAGATTTTTTCCAACGGCATTAAGATAAAAGTCAGGGGCGCGAAGTCCCAAATCGTCAAAAAAAACCTGATTTAACGTATAGTCATAGTTCTGACCTGTATGAACAAGAATCTGCTCAAAATATTTATCACAGGCTTTAATAACAGATGAAAGCCTTATAATTTCAGGTCTTGTCCCAACAATTGTCATAAGTTTTATTTTACTCATATCTTACACCTCTTCAAAAAAAGTATCGGGTTTTTCAGGATTAAAGCACTCGTTACACCACATAATTGTTACAAGTTCTTCTGCTTCCGATAAGTTTATTATATTGTGAGTATATCCGGGAATCATATCAACAACCGTTATTTCATCTCCGCTTACCTCATAATTGATAATTTCATCTGTCCCTATTTTTCTAAGTTGAATCAATCCGTGACCCTTAACAACAACAAATTTTTCATTTTTTGTATTGTGCCAATGCTGACCTTTTGTTATCCCGGGCTTTGATATATTCACACTGAATTGCCCTGCATTTTGGGTACGCAATATTTCCGTAAAACTTCCTCTTTCATCGCAATTCATTTTAAGCTTATATGCAAAATCATCTTTATCAAGATAAGAAAGGTATGTTGAATACAGCTTTTTTGAAAAAGAATTTTCTTCCACATCGGGAACAGAAATATTTGACCGTGACTCCTTAAAGCTATAAATCAAATCAACTATCTCTCCAAGGGTAACCTTATGCACAACAGGAATTTCGCAGAATTTTCCGCACTTTGACGGATTTCCTTTAAGAGCAGATATAAGCTCGTTCACAACATCGTCAATATAAACCAATGTCATAAGGTGTGTTCTGTCATTAACGGTTATTGGAATGTTATGGGATATATTATAACAAAATGTTGCAACAGCACTGTTATAATTGGGTCTGCACCATTTCCCGAAAACATTGGGAAGACGATACACAAACACCTCTGCCCCCTCTGTCTTTTCATAATCAAAGAACAATTCTTCGCCGGCACGCTTTGATTTCCCGTAAGGATTATCAAACTCGGCCTGGATTGAAGAAGAAAGCATAACCGGGCATTTATTCTTATATTTTTTCAATAAATTAAGCAATGTTGAGGCAAATCCAAAGTTTCCGTTCATAAACTCTTCATCATTCTCAGGACGGTTTACCCCTGCTAAATTAAATACAAAATCAGCTTTTTCACAGTATTTATGAAGCAACGCTTCATCTGTATCCACATCATATTCAAATATTTCAATATTTTCAAATTCTCCAAAGGACTTATCTTTGCCATCCCGAATATTTTTCAGAGTTTCAACAAGATTTTTACCAACAAAGCCTTTCGCCCCAGTTACTAAAACATTCATTTATTTCCTCTCCCATTATATATATCCAATCCAACAGTTTTCATATGCTTTAGATATTCTTTTGCATTGTCACTATCGATATATTTCGTATTATTAAGATGCACCGATATATTCTTCTTTTTAAAAATTGCACCTCTTATTAACCTCCAAACCCACAAAATAGGAAGAAAAACAGGACATTTTTCAAGGACAGGAAATATTATTTTCATATACTCCATTTCAGGAAATAAAAGCTTAAGATACTTATTTTCCCCAACTTTCGAAAGGTCTTTTCCTTTATGTTTTCGAATTTCCCTTGCACTTATGCTGTTTTTTAGTGTTCCAAATGTTCCACTTGAAATAATAAATTCTGTCATTTCAAGGCTTACCCCGTCCATTTTTTCTTTTTCAAACCATACTTTTATAAGTCTTGAAATGGATTGATAAAATTGACTCATTCCAACTATTTCCATCTGCTTGGTTATATAGTCCCAATCCATCTCAGGATATTTCTTTTCAAAAAGCCACAAGTCAATAATAGATTTTATCCCCGCTCCGGCATCTCTGTAATGCCTTGCAAAATGAGTAAAAGTGAAAACATACTGGTCCTCTGTGTTAAGCTCATAGTGATGAGGCTCACTTGACGGCTTTGCAAATTTCCAGCTATCCTTGTAATAGTCATATAAATCCTCACTTGACGGAGACATAATGCAATGATGAAGTTCTATATGCATATAAGGTCTTTTTATATAATTATATTCAATAGGACCTTCAATTTCAAACTCATATCCTAATTTTTTCATAGCCAAATCCGCTTTTTCTGCCTGCTCTTTACGAATCAGTATATCGGCATCAGACATATACCTCATATCTATTGAGGGATACAAATTTGACAGAAACAATCCTTTAAATGGCATAAAATCAATGCCTTCCTCGGAAAAAATCTGCATTATTTTCATAATCTCAGATTTTTGGTTTTCACTTGCAGCCACCCTTAAGTACATATTTTTTACAAACATTTGTTTTATATCCTCAGGAATGTTGTATTCACCGTTCAAAATTGAATATGCAATAATGTTTGAGATGTTATGCTTAGATGATATTTTAAATATTCTTTCCCAGTTTACTCTCTCAGGAGCCACAGGGCTTTTCTTTTTTGTTACTGCTGATACGATCATATCCAACATAAACAAAATATCTGTCATTTATTATTTCTCCGTTTTTTTGATTTCTTCTCTTATATATTGAAGTTCAAGCATTTTCTCTTTCACTTG
>JAZRTD010000088.1:0-6419 GCA_045651845.1 Clostridia bacterium
AATCGAACAAAATCGTGTGCCGCCTGTCCGTCAAGATGCTGCATTCCCTTTTTCAGATGAATATGCAAATCCTGATACGGGTCATCATAGTTCATATCCTCGGGAACATCAAAATCAACACCGCCCAAAGCGTCAATTATATTTATAAATCCCTCAAAGTCAACTGTTGCAAAATAGTGAATAGGGAGCCCTGTTATTTCCTTAACCTTTCTTATAAGAAGCTCTTCAGGGACCTTTATATTCCCTTTTGAAACCTGTTGTTTTCCGATTGCCATATACGAGTTAATTTTATTATATACAGGAACACCGCTTGAATTATAGATTATTGAGCCGCTGCTGTTTCTTGATGCAATTGCCGTATCTCTCGGGATTGACAATACATTAAGCATTCCGGTTTCACCGTTTAGATTAACAAGCATAATCGTATCGCATCTGTCACCGCCGTCATCAGTTCCCATTAAAAGAATATTTACAATTCCGCCGGGCTTATGGGTGTCAAGTGCAAGATTTATTTTCTCGCCAATCTCCATATTCATAAGCTTCGCCCCTGAAAAAACTCCAAGGCCAAGTGATATAATTATCATAAAAATCCAGAATTTAAAAATTCCGCGCATTTTTCGCTTTCTCTTTTTATTTAAAGACATGTCTATTATCTCCCATATAATTGTATAAAACCATTATATAGCATTTTCCTCAAAAAATCAATAGGGCTACCCTTACAAAAGGATAGCCCTAATATTAAATTTATGTTACAAATTTACTAATTTAAGATATAGACCGTAACATTTCTGCGTCCCCATTGAATAGCTTCTGCATAAGAATCCATATAAAGGTCGATTATATTCCCCTTTATGGCTCCGCCTGTGTCAGCAGCAATGGCATATCCATACCCTTCAACATAAACCTTTGTTCCAAGAGGAATAAATCTCGGGTCAACCGCAATAACGCCTCTGTGGGCAATAATCCCGGTTGCCGTTCTTGCCTCGCCCGGTTTTTTACCGCAACTTACGGCATCATAGGCAGTTGCGTTACACTGAACAACTCTGCTGTATGATAATGTGCCGTTACGGGAGGTTGTTATTGTTCCGTTATATGCCAAGGTATAATCGTCTATGGCTGTTCTCTTTGTTCCAACCTCAACAATCTCGTCTTTAGCCTCTGTAACAATCTTTTCCTTAATAACCTTACGGCCAGTTTCAACTCCGTCAGCATAAGAAATTTTATAAGTTCTTATTCTCTCACCTTTTTCGCCCTTTTGAACAACCTTTCTTATTCCGCTGTTTAAAGAAGCGTTCGGCTTTTCAGTTGTTGCAAACTCTGTTTCTTCTGTTAATGTAACTGTCTTTGTTGTGTTTTTCACCAGAACGATTTCCGTATCAGCCTTTGCAATTTTATTCGCCTTTGGCGTAACTGTATCCTCGTCTGTTAATTCATATCCAGCATCAACAAGTATATCAGAGACACGTCTCTTTGTTGTACTTACAGAACGGGTTTTGCCGTCCGCTGTAACATATACCTGCATAGCACGGTAAACTTCTATGGTCATATCATCACGAAGGGCATCCTTGGCTCTATGGCTTACTTCGTCTCCTGTTTTGAGAACAATCCCCTGTTCCAAAAGGACATCCTTCACTGTGTTCTTAAATGTTAAAACTTTCGTTTCCTTGCTTCCGCCGTCAATAACGGTAACACTTTTGCTGAGTGCATCAAATGTAATAACCGAAGCTGACATAATCACAAGTGCAATCATACTGCTTATAACGGCGACTTTTGCTGAAAAGGATAAATTAACCTTTATATCCTTTCGGCTAAAATTCATCAAATCACCTCTCTTAATTTTAAGACAAATTCCTTTGTCTGCCGCCAGAAACCTTTGGGAATTTATTCCAATTTACGCCCCCGACGACCTGTTTATTATACCAGAAAAGCAGAAATCGGTCAAACCAAATTACAGAGATTTATTCAAGTTTAGCCAACTTAAGACGGGATTTCAAGCCTTGATTTTTACCCAAGGTCCTTTTTTCTCTCATTTACTCCCATTTCCTCCTTTTTTCTTTCTCCCAAGCAGACTCTCTTGAGCAACCCTGCACACCACAAATATATGAGAACATTCTCTATGGCCGTTCCCTTTTTTGAGAAAAATGTATAAAACGAAAATCCTATAATTGACCCCAATCCTGCCCTTATTAATTTTTTATTTTCATTATTTTTTTCAAAAAGCCTCAGAACCGCTTGTCTTGATATTCTTAAAACATACCAAAAAAATATGAATGCCGTAATTGACAGAACTAACGATGCAAAAACTCCGTATTCTCCAAAACTTATATTCTGATAATCAAATGTTGCACCTCTAAAACTCCTGCTCCAGAAAAAATACCCTGTTTTAATTATATTTTCACTTAAAAGCCCGTTTTTAATCATCCGTATTCCAATTCCGATTATCCACGGCGAAACGATTATAATGGGAATAATTAGGCTAAATTCTCCGAGGACTGTCATTAAAAGAATGCCAACCCCTCCGCCAAGCAGTGCTTCTCCTCCCCATTTTGACAAAGCATAAAAACCGATGGCCAATACCATTACTCTTAATCCGTATCCCCATATTTTCCTATTTGCTGAAATTCCCAGAACATACGGCATAAATGCAACAACTGCTGATGGGTGTCTCCCGTATGTGAAAAAACACTGTAACACCCACAGAAAAGTCATAATTTTCAATACTGTGTGTATCCGTTTTTCCTCTGAATTTTTAACAATAAAAAATAAAATTATGGCAGTTTCTACATATAGAATATAAGAAAGTGCGGAAAAGGACATAAACGGTGCAAATAAAGCGGTCAGAATTAGCTCATAAAAAAACGCAAATTCTACTTGTCTGCATTTTAGCCCCATTATAAAATACAATGCCGTCACAACCGCTAATATAATTATATGCCACTTTCTCCCTGTCCATAACCCAATATACGGACAAATTCCTAAAAAACAGGTAAATACCGCATCTATTCTTTTTAATAAGTTAAAATCATATTTATTTTCAAATTTTTCTAAAAGCTGTTCGGTTTTGGTTTTTACAAAGCTCTTATTCCAACTTTGAGATGCATAATCAAAATCAAAGAAAAGCTTAATAATCGGTATGTCCATTATACTATAAAAAATTCTCCCGCTTATGCTTTCCCTAAGCATTTTTTTAATAAGCTGAATCTAAACCCCTCCTTTTTTCATTATCTCTCTATACATATTTTGGTGATTTAGCCCCATTTCATACACTTTTTTCCATTTTATAAATTTTTTACAAATTTAACAAACTTTTTTTGGAAAAAGTATTTACATTTACCACAATATATGTTATAATAAATTCATCAAAACACAATTTGTTGTGTTTGTAAGTATTTTTTACATAAGAGGTGCCCACTAATGGACAATAAAAAAGAATTAGATAAAATTAAATCAGACATTAAAGATAACATCGGAAGCAAAATTAAGTTTGCTTCAAAAAAAGGCAGAAAGAAACGCACTGTTCGTAACGGTATTATCGAAAGTACATATGCAAATGTTTTTGTTATTAAAGTTGACTCTCTTAACGAAGATGAGGTTCTTGAAAGACGCGTTTCATATACTTATGCGGATATTCTCACAAAGAATGTTGAGCTTGCGTTGTGTAAATAGTCATAAGCAAATTTAAGACTGCAGGAAACAGCAGAAAAATGCTGTTTTTTTGCAGTCTTTTTTGTTTGACAAATTCAGCTTTATATGGTATACTGTATAGGCTATGTTAAATCGGGGCGGTAGCGGTGCCTTGTAACCTTCAATCCGCTAAGTAGGGATGACAACTTGAGCTGAGGGCCATATTTGTCCGGTCTGTTTCCGGTAAGTGGTGTTGACGGTCCGGTCCTACGCAATCAAAACCTGTGAACCATGTCAGGGCAGGAATGCAGCAGCATTAAGCAGTTCTTTTTGATGTGCCGTGGGGCAGCCGGGCTTGAGCTAACTGCCGTGTTTCCGCGGGTAAGTATGTTTCAAACTCAAGAACATAGCTTTATTTTTAAAAGGAGGGTATGATATGACAGAAATGTATCAGGCTTTATACCGTAAATGGCGGCCTATGATTTTTGAAGATGTTGTCGGTCAGGAACACATTTCGGAAACACTCAGAAACAGTGTTTTATCCGGCCGTATTGCTCATGCCTACCTTTTCTGCGGAACAAGGGGGACAGGTAAAACTACTTGTGCTAAAATTCTTTCCCGTGCGGTTAACTGTGAAAATCCGCAAAACGGAAACCCTTGTAACGTATGTCCGTCCTGTCTTGGTATTATGGACGGCTCAATCCTTGATGTTTATGAAATGGACGCTGCAAGCAACCGCGGTGTGGGGGATATAAGGCAAATCCGTGACGAAGTTGATTACGCTCCGTCCAGCCTTAAATTTAAGGTTTACATTATTGATGAAGCACATATGATTACCAACGAAGGATTTAATGCGCTCCTTAAAACTCTTGAGGAACCGCCTGAATATGTTATTTTTATTCTGGCAACCACAGAGCCAAATAAAATTCTTCCCACAATTCTCTCAAGATGTCAGAGGTTTGATTTCAGGAGAATTGGCGTTGATGACATTTCGAGACGGATAAACAAAATATGTGAAGCAGAAAATATAAATATTACTCCTGATGCATCTGAGCTTATTGCAGAGCTTGCTGACGGCTCTATGCGCGACGGATTAAGTATTTTGGAACAATGCACCGCATCTGTGCCTGGTGAAATACGAAAGACAGATGTCTCTGAGGCCGTAGGCATTGTTGATGACGGCATTTTATTTGATTTAACTGACTATATTGCAGCGGAGGACACCCTCTCCTGCCTTAAAACTGCAGATGAATTTTTGAATAAGGGAAAAGAAGTTTCAAGCTTTTTCGATGATATAATTGACCACTTTAGAAACCTAATGCTTTGCAAGGCAACGGATAGTCCGCAGGAAATCATTGAACGAAGCCAGGAAAAAATTGAAAAATATAAGGCTCAAGCTGAAAAATTCTCCGTGGAAAGACTTCTTTATTCCATAACAACCTTATGCGAATATCTTGCACAAGCAAAATGGATTGCAAATCCCAGAATTTCTGTTGAAATGGCACTGTTAAAGCTTGCAAAGCCTCAGCTGGGTGATGGAAACGAGGCGCTTTCTGCAAGAGTTTCTGCTCTTGAAAAAAGGATTGAATCGGGCAACATAACCGTTTCAACTGCTTCAAAAGCAAAACCTGTGACGAAAGATGCTCCAAAGACAACTCCAAAACCAAAAACAGAAACATCCTCCCCTGCTCCTGACGGAAGCAAATGGGATAAGTGGGAAGAGGCTCTGGGCATAATCAAGAACGAGAGCAAGAAGCTTTATATGTTTTTGTTCCGCGCTCAGGCTTATATAACAGGCGACACAATCGAAATCATTCTCTCCAACCGTGAGGCTTACGAAAGAATTGCAACACCCCAGGGCAAAGCATATCTTTCAGAGCTTTTTGAAAAGGTTGGGGGCGATAGCTATAAAATTATTGTATCAGAAAGCGGAAACCGTTTAAACAGGCAGACAGAGAGTAACTCTGTTTCCATAGCTGACCTTGCACAAAAAAAAGATTTGCTGGGCGATATAATGACGGTGACTGAAAATTAAAATATAAAAAAGAAAGGCTGATAGAAATGGCAAAAGGCGGATTTCCGAGAGGAATGGGCGGCGGCCCTAATATGAACCAGATGCTTAAACAAGCGCAGAAAATGCAGGAGCAGATGCTTAAAATGCAGGAGGAGCTTGAAACAAAGACTTATGAGGCAAGCTCAGGCGGCGGTGCTGTAAGTGTTAAAATAAGCGGTAAAAAGGAACTTATGGAGATTACTTTATCCGAGGCAGTTGTTGACCCTGATGATATTGAAATGCTTCAGGATTTGATTATTGCAGCAGTGAATGAAGGTCTTCGCAAGGCTTCCGAAAGCTCTGAAAACGAGCTTGGAAAGCTTACTGGCGGACTCAATATTCCCGGATTATTCTAAAATCTCAAACAAAAAAGGCACTTTAAAGTGCCTTTTTATTTTATTTCAAATTACAATAGCTTTGGGGAGTTTTCGCTTTCGCGATATAAAACAAACTTTCTGCCAATCACCTGAACGCACTCCGCACCCAAAAGCTCGGTCATTTCAATTGACGCTTCTCTTGCGGTATATGGTGCGGTTTCGAGAACGTGGATTTTAACCAATGCATTTGCATCAAGGGCATCGCTTATGGCATTTACAAAGTTATCGCTTATTCCATCTTTCCCAATCTGGTGAAGTGCATTTATTTTACTGCCAAGACCTCTTAAATAGGCTCTTTGCTTACTTGTTATCATTTTTACTTCTTCCTTTCTTCTATATAGTCTGCAATTTTCGCAAATTCATTG
>JAZRTD010000089.1:0-1154 GCA_045651845.1 Clostridia bacterium
GAAGAGGGAGCTGAACCAAGATTCCGTGGATTTTATCGTCGTTGTTGAGCCTTTCTATGAGAGAAACAAGCTCTTCTTGAGTGGTATTAGCAGGGAGAGCATATTTTTCAGAATACATATTAAGCTCCTGACACATAGCCTCTTTTCTTCCGACATAAACTTTAGATGCCGGGTCATCGCCCACGATTATAACCGCCAGACCCGGAGTTTTTCCCTTTTCCGAAAGAGCCTTTACCCTTTCCGTAAGTTTTGCCTTTACTTTTGCGGATATTTCCTTTCCGCTGAGGATTGTTGCCATTTTTATAATCTCCTTTCGGCTTTATTAGGCAATGTGGACCGTTCCCGATAAGGTCAGAGCGTCCTGCCTTAATAAGTGCTTTTTTAACTAATTCGTAATTTTCGGGATTGCGGTATTGAAGCAATGCCCTTTGCATTTGTTTTTCTTCATAAGTTTTCGGGACATAAACCTTCTTCATAGTGGTAGGGTCTATGCCCGTATAGTACATACAGGTTGAAATGCTCCCCGGAGTGGGGTAAAAATCCTGAACCTGGTCAGGCTGAATATTTTTATCACGCAGGTATTCTGAGAGGGCAACAGCGTCCTTAAGCGTGCTTCCCGGGTGGGAGGACATAAGATAAGGCACGGCATATTGCTCTATTTTAAGTTCATTGTTTATTTTATCAAACTTTTTAATAAACTTCTCATAAACCGACCGTGAGGGTTTCCCCATATATTTTAAAACATTGTCTGATATATGCTCGGGTGCAACACGGAGCTGACCGCTTATGTGGTGCTTGCATAGCTCATAGAAAAATTCATCGTCTTTATCCGCTAAAAGATAATCATAGCGTATTCCTGAACGGATAAAAACCTTTTTAACACCGTCAAGAGCACGGAGCTTTCTTAAAAGCGAGAGATAATCCCTGTGGGAAACATCCATATTCTTACAGGGCGTTGGGTAAAGGCACCGCTTATCGGGGCAGACGCCGTATTTTTCCTGCTTTTTGCAGGCAGGAGAACGGAAGTTTGCAGTAGGTCCGCCAACATCGTGGATATATCCCTTAAAATCGGGGGAGGATATCATATTTTTTGCCTCTCGGATAAGGGAGGCGTGACTCCTTGAAGTAACAGTTCTTCCCTGATGAAAAGCAAG
>JAZRTD010000090.1:0-9055 GCA_045651845.1 Clostridia bacterium
CCAGCCTATTTTCAACTGTTGTCTTATTAACATCGGGGACATGCTTGACAACGGAACTGTTATGAACGGAAAGCTTATTGAATCGCCGAGAAGTTTCCAGGTTGCCTGTACGGTTATGACACAGATTATTGCATCTGTTGCTAGCTGTCAGTATGGCGGTCAGTCTGTTGACATCAGCCATCTTGGTAAATATTTGAGAAAGAGCTACGAAAAATTCAAAAAACAGCTTATTGAAAACGCCGACGAGGCTATCTCCTCTGAAACTATTGAAAAAATCGCAAAGGCAAGACTTCGCGACGAGCTTCGAAGCGGTGTTCAGACTATTCAGTATCAGATTAATACTCTTATGACAACCAACGGTCAGTCCCCATTTGTTACAATATTTATGCATCTTAAAGACGATGATGAATATGTTGAAGAAAATGCGATGATTGTTGAAGAAATCTTAAGACAAAGATACGAGGGAATTAAAAATGAGATGGGGGTTTATATCACTCCTGCATTCCCGAAGCTTGTTTATGTTCTTGACGAGAATAACTGCTTAAAGGGCGGAAAATACGATTATATTACAGAGCTTGCGGTTAAGTGTTCTTCAAAGAGACTTTACCCTGACTATATTTCTGCAAAGAAAATGCGTGAGAACTACGAAAACAATGTATTCTCGCCAATGGGTTGCCGTTCATTCCTTTCAACCTGGAAAGACGAAAACGGAAACTACAAATTCGAGGGCAGATTCAACCAAGGCGTTGTCAGCCTTAACCTTCCCCAGATTGGTATTCTTGCAAAGAAAGACGAAGACGCATTCTGGAAGCTTTTGGACGAAAGACTTGCTCTCTGTTTTGAAGCTTTAATGTGCCGTCATCAGTCTCTTGAGGGTGTCCTTTCCGACACAAGCCCTGTTCACTGGCAGTACGGTGCTATTGCAAGACTTGAAAAGGGTGAAAAAATCGATAAATACCTCCACGACGGATATTCAACAATTTCCCTTGGCTACATTGGTCTTTATGAATGTACCAAAGTTATGAAGGGTGTCAGCCACACGGACGCGGAGGGTAAGGAATTTGCTCTTAAGGTTATGAGATACCTCCGTTCAACCTGTGATAAGTGGAAAGCTGAAACAGGTCTTGGATTTGGCTTATACGGAACTCCTGCAGAGTCCCTTTGTTACAGATTTGCAAGAATTGACAAAGAGCGTTTCGGCACAATCGAAGATGTTACAGATAAGGGTTACTATACAAACTCATATCATATTGACGTCAGAGAAGATATTGATGCATTCTCAAAATTTGACTTTGAGAGCCAGTTCCAGAAGATTTCTTCCGGCGGTGCTATCTCCTATGTTGAAATTCCTAATATGCGTCATAATCTTACCGCTATGGAAGATGTTGTTAAGTTTATCTATGACAACATTCAGTATGCGGAATTTAATACAAAGAGCGACTATTGTCATATTTGCGGATATGACGGTGAAATTATTATAAACGATGACAACGAATGGGAGTGTCCTGCCTGCGGAAACAAGGACCAGAAGAAAATGAATGTTACCCGCCGTACCTGCGGATACCTTGGGGAAAACTTCTGGAATGTGGGCAAGACAAAAGAAATCAAGTCCCGTGTGCTTCATCTCTAATCAAGGGAGGCTCACAGAATGAATTTTGCGACAATTAAAACCCACGATGTTGCTAACGGGCCCGGTGTTCGCGTATCCCTTTTTGTAAGCGGATGCACCCACCATTGCAAGGGTTGTTTTAACTCAGAAACATGGGACTTTGCCTACGGCGAGCCTTTCACAAAGGAACAGGAAGACAAAATTTTAGAGGCTCTCGCTCCTAATTTCATCAAAGGCTTCTCTCTTCTTGGGGGAGAGCCATTTGAGCCTGAAAACCAGAAAGGTCTTTACGAATTTTTAGAAAGAATTAAAAAGGCATATCCCGATAAAACGGTCTGGTGTTATTCAGGGTATGATTTTGAGGCAGATTTACTTGCAGGCAAAATCGGCGACTGGGCAATCACCAAAAGAATGCTAAATTGCATTGATGTTATGGTTGACGGCGAATTTATTGAAGAGCTTAAAAATCCAAGCTTGAGATTTAAAGGCTCTTCCAATCAGAGAATTATAAAAGTTCGCGAGTCTATGGAAAAAGATGAGGTTGTTCTTTGGGACAACGAAGAGGTTTAAACTATGAAATTTAATATAAACATAAAAAAACTTGACGAAAAGGCAGTTATCCCTACCTACGGGAGTGAATATGCCGCAGGAGCTGACCTTTATGCCTGCACAGACGGCACCGTTACAATAAACCCCGGCGAAACCCTTTTAATTCATACGGGGATTGCTATGGAGCTTCCTCTCGGAACAGTTGGTCTTATCTACGCAAGAAGCGGTCTTGCAAGCAAGAAAGACCTTGCTCCTGCCAATAAGGTTGGAGTTGTTGACTGTGATTACCGAGGCGAGGTTATGGTTGCTCTTCATAACCACGGTTTAGTCCCAAGGACAATTGATAACGGCGAGAGAATTGCCCAGATGGTTATTGCCCCGTATTACACCGCTGAATTTTCGGAAGTTTCAGAGCTTTCCGAAACTGTCAGAGGCGAAGGCGGATTTGGCTCAACAGGAACGAAGTAACGATTTAATGACCTTGCAAAAGCAAGGTCATTATTTGTGAGGATAATATGAAAGAAAATATATTAATAAGCGCTTGTCTTTTAGGAGAAGGTTGCCGATACGACGGCAAAAGCAAGCCTTGCCCAAAGATTATGAAATTGAAAGAAAAATACAATCTTATTCCCGTTTGCCCCGAAGTTCTCGGCGGACTTGAAACACCAAGAACTCCTTGCGAAATACAATTTGGCAAAGTCATTTCCGCAGGCGGTGAGGACAGGACAAAGGAATATAAAAAGGGTGCTGAAATTACTCTTGAAATCGCAAAACGGCATAACTGCACTTATGCTATTCTAAAATCAAAAAGCCCTTCCTGCGGAAAGGGCAAAATCTATGACGGGACATTTTCCAAAACTTTGACTGACGGAAATGGAATCACCGCACAATTGCTTACGGAAAACGGAATAGAAGTTTATTCCGAAACAGAAAAAAGCCTTTTTTAAAATTATATATAGACAAAATATTTTTTCTGTATTAAAATAACAGTATACACTTATTTTGGAGAATTAAAAATATGAAGCAAAAAACAGTTTTTGTATGCACGGAATGTGGAAATAAATCCCCGAAATGGATGGGGAAATGCACTATGTGCGGAAAATGGAACACTATGGAGGAGGAAATCGTTTCTCCTGCTCCCTCATCGGGCAGTTTTTCCTTAACTCCTGCTGATTTGCCTAAAAAAATTAAGGATATTGACGAAACAAGCGAAAGCCGTCAATCTACCGGAATGAGTGAGTTTGACCGTGTTCTTGGCGGAGGATTGGTTAAAGGCTCTTTTGTTCTGGTTGGAGGCGACCCGGGGATTGGAAAGTCAACCATTCTTCTTCAGATATGCGAATTTTTAGGCAAAACCTCAAAAATTCTTTATGTATCGGGAGAGGAGTCCCCAACTCAAATAAAGCTCCGCGCTCAGAGACTTAAAATAAAAACGGAAAATCTCAAGATTTACTCCGAAACAAATATGAACTACATTAAAAATGCCATAAATTCAGAAAAACCTGATATCATCATCGTTGACTCTGTCCAGACAATGGTAAGCCCCGAAATCGGCTCATCTCCGGGGAATGTGTCTCAGATTAAGGAAGTCACATCAAATCTTATGCGTATTGCAAAAGATAGTAATATCTCCATATTTTTAGTGGGCCATGTCACCAAAGACGGAGCCATTGCAGGGCCTAAAATCTTAGAGCACATGGTTGACACGGTTTTATACTTTGAAGGGGACAATCAGCAGATTTACCGAATTTTGCGAGCTGTTAAAAACCGTTTCGGCTCAACAAACGAAATCGGTGTTTTTGAGATGGACTCATGCGGACTTCATCAGGTTTCAAACCCCTCAGAGGCACTGCTCTCCGGCAGACCTGAGGAAAGCCCGGGGTCTTGTATAAGCTGCACTATGGAGGGGAGCCGTCCTGTTCTTGCCGAAATTCAGGCTCTTGTTTCCCCAACAAGTTTCGGAAACCCCAGAAGAATGACCCAAGGCCCTGACCTTAACCGGGTTTTAATGCTCCTTGCGGTTATGGAAAAGCAATCAGGACTTCATATTTCAGCCTATGACACTTATGTTAACATTGTGGGCGGATTTCGCATATCTGAAACTGCGTCGGATTTAGGGATAGTTATGGCGCTTGCCTCAAGCTTTCGAAATCGGGCATTAGACAGCGGAATTGTTGCAATCGGCGAGGTTGGTTTAACAGGCGAAACCAGAAGTGTCAATTTTTTGGAGGCGAGAATTTCCGAGGCGGAAAAAATGGGATTTAAGACCTGTATTATTCCATATATCAACTCGAAAAAGCTGAAGAAATTTGACAGTATAGAGGTTGTTCCTGTACGGAATATCCGAGATGCAATTAACAAATTCTTGTAATTTTCAACAAAAATTGTAAATTTTAAAATTTTTACCTTAAATATGTTTGAAATTTTTGTAAAATGTGGTATAATATAAATAAATACTTAACATTTTATCATAACGACCCAAGGCTTTATCGGGCGGTTAGATAAATGTAAATACTTCTTTATGACAAACAATAACTGACAGACACTGAAAGGAGTGGATACATTTGTTTGAAATAGGGGACAAGGTTATGTATCCTATGCACGGGGCAGGTGTTATTGTAGGAACGGAGAGAAAGGAAATTTTAGGTGAGATGCGGGAATACTATGTTTTGCAGGTCACCAAGAAAAATATTAAAGTTCTTCTCCCTGTTGACAACCTTGAAAACACAGGGCTTCGCAGTATAGTTTCCGAAAAAGAGGCTGATGAGGCAATTGATTTCTTTGCCCAGGTTGAAGAGGACGACAATCCAAACTGGAACAAGCGATACCGTGATAATATGGACAGACTTAAGTCAGGGCAGATAAAAGAGGTTTGCTATGTTGTTAAAACTCTTCTTCTCCGTGACAAGAAAAAAGCTCTTTCCAATGCAGAGAGAAAGGTTTTGAGCAATGCCAAAAGTGTGCTTTTGTCCGAGCTTGAAACCGCAAAAAATATTACTGCGCCCGAGGCAGAAAAGCTTTTGGGTATATAAATTTAAGGAACAGTTATGAATGATTACACTTGCACCGCTTTAATCGTTGCGGCAGGAAACAGTACAAGAATGAGTTCTCTTGGGAACAAGCAGTTTCTGAGTCTTTTGGGTGTGCCGACTCTTTTGAGAACCCTTATGGCATTTAACCAGGCTGTGCAAGTTGACAATATTATTGTTGTTACAAAAAAAGAATCGATTGGAGAGGTTAATGCTCTTTGCGCAAAATACTCATTAGATAAGGTCAGCCATATAATCTGCGGCGGTGAGACCAGACAGGCTTCCGTTAAACGGGGGCTTGATATTATCGGGAAAGAATGTATTGTTGCAGTTCACGACGGAGCAAGGCCTCTTATTTTATCTTCAAAAATTGACGAGGCAGTCCTTTATGCAAAGGAAAACGGCTCGGCGGTGCTTGGGATTCCCCTTTCCGATACTGTGAAAATAGTTGACGAAAACGAGAATATTATTGAAACGCCCATAAGAAGTACTCTTCGTCTTATCCAGACACCGCAGATTTTCCCTCTTTCTCTTTTAAAAAGAGCCTATGAAAAAGCCGAAAATGACAACTTTGAGGGAACAGACGACTGTTCTTTAGTGGAATATCTGGGGTATAGGCCTAAATACATCTTCGGGGATTATAATAATATTAAAATCACCACTCCCGAGGATATTATTAAGGCTGAGTCAATCTTAAACGGAGGAAAAAAAGCAATGCGGACAGGTTTCGGATATGATGTTCACGCTTTAAAATCAGGCAGAGATTTAATCCTTGGAGGGGTTAAAATCCCCCACGACAAAGGGCTTGACGGTCACTCCGACGCCGATGTTTTAATCCACGCCTTAATGGACGCTCTCCTTGGTGCGGCGGCACTGGGGGATATAGGCAAGCTTTTCCCTGACAGCGATGACTCATTTAAAGGGATTGACAGCCGTGTTCTCCTAAAAAAGGTTTGCGCATTTTTACATATCAATAATTTCAAGATTGGAAATGTTGATGTAACTGTTGCGGCACAAGCACCTAAGCTTGCCCCATTTATAGATGAGATGCGAGACAATCTGAGTGAGGACTTAGATATCCCGAAAAGCTATATTTCCGTCAAGGCAACAACAACCGAACGCCTTGGTTTCGAGGGGCGAAAAGAGGGAATTTCCGCCTATGCAATTTGCACCATTCTATGATTTTTAAAGAAAAATGGAGAAAAGTGGAATATAATTAACAATAATTGACTATAATTAGCTGTAATCACAGTTGAATTTTAGTCTTTTATTTTGTAATATATACTATATTAGCACTCGTTAATCAAGAGTGCTAACACAAGAAGTTATTTATTATCTTTAAGGAGGTTTTTATAATGAACATTAAACCATTGGCAGACAGAGTTGTTATCAAAATGGTAGAGGCTGAAGAAACAACAAAGAGCGGTATTATTTTAACCGGCTCCGCAAAGGAAAAGCCACAGATTGCTGAAGTTGTTGCAGTTGGGCCGGGCGGAGTTGTTGACGGAAAGGAAATCAAGATGGAACTTTCAGTTGGCGACAAGGTTTTAATGAGCAAATACGCAGGAACAGAGGTTAAGCTTGACGGGGTTGAATATACTATTCTCCGCCAGAGCGATATTCTCGCTAAAATTGAAGACTAATATATTGGAGGTTATTTGAAATGGCAAAACAGATTTTATTCGGCGAAGACGCAAGACACGCTCTCCAAAGAGGTGTTGACGCTCTCGCCAACACAGTTAAAGTTACACTTGGTCCAAAAGGCAGAAATGTTGTTTTAGACAAGAAATACGGCGCACCGCTTATCACAAATGACGGTGTTACAATTGCAAAAGAGGTTGAGCTTGAGGACGCTTTTGAAAATATGGGTGCTCAGCTTGTTCGTGAAGTTGCAACAAAGACAAACGACGTTGCAGGTGACGGCACAACAACTGCTACACTTTTAGCACAGGCTCTCGTTCGCGAAGGCTTAAAGAATGTTACAGCAGGCGCAAACCCAATGATTCTCAGAAAGGGTATTGCTATGGCGGTTGACACGGCTGTTGCTGAAATCATTAAGAACAGCAAGACGGTTAACGGAAAGGAAGATATTGCAAGAGTTGCTTCTGTTTCCTCCGCTGATGAATTTGTTGGAAACCTTATTGCTGACGCTATGGATAAGGTTTCAAGCGACGGGGTTATAACTGTTGAAGAATCCAAGACTGCTGAAACATATTCAGAAGTTGTTGAGGGTATGCAGTTTGACCGTGGTTATATCACACCTTATATGGTTACAGATACAGACAAAATGGAAGCCGTTATTGACGATGCTTACATTTTGATTACAGATAAGAAAATCTCAAACATTCAGGAAATCCTTCCTCTTCTTGAGCAAATCGTTCAGGCAGGCAAGAAGCTTATCATTATTGCAGAAGATATTGAGGGTGAGGCTTTATCAACTCTTATCGTTAACAAGCTCCGCGGAACATTTACTTGTATCGGTGTTAAGGCTCCGGGCTTTGGCGAAAGAAGAAAGGCTATGCTTGAAGACATCGCAATCTTAACAGGCGGAACAGTTATCTCCGAGGAAATCGGTCTTGACCTTAAGGAAGCTACAATTGACCAGCTGGGCCGTGCAAGACAGGTTAAGGTTCAGAAAGAAAACACGATTATTGTTGACGGTGCAGGGGATGCTGACGCTATCCGCGCAAGAGTTAACCAGGTTAAGGTTCAGCTTGACGAAACAACATCTGAATTTGACAAGGAAAAGCTTCAGGAAAGACTTGCAAAGCTTTCAGGCGGTGTTGCTGTTATCAAGGTTGGCGCTGCAACTGAAATCGAAATGAAAGAAAAGAAACTCCGCATCGAGGATGCTCTCGCAGCAACAAAGGCGGCTGTTGAAGAGGGTATCGTTGCAGGCGGCGGTACAGCATTTATTAACGCTATCCCTGCTGTTGAGGCTCTTATGAACAGTCTTTCAGGTGATGAAAAGACAGGCGCAAGCATTGTTCTCCGCGCTCTTGAGGAACCTGTTCGCCAGATTGCTTTTAATGCAGGAATTGAAGGCAGCGTAATCGTTGACAAGATTAAGGGAAGCGAAGTTGGCGTTGGATTTAACGCACTCACTGAAGAATATATGGATATGCTCAAGAACGGTATAGTTGACCCGACAAAGGTTACCCGTTCAGCGCTCCAGAACGCATCTTCTGTTGCAGCAATGGTTCTCACAACCGAAAGCGTTGTTGCAGACAAACCGGACCCGGCAGCAGACGCAGCAGCGGCAGCAGCTATGGCTGGCGCAGGCGGCGGAATGTACTAATCAGACGACCCAAAAACTTGGTCTACCGCAAACGAATTTATCTAATTTATAGGGAAGAAATTTGTTCTTTCCACATAAAATCAAATGTAAATGCCAAGGAAAACATCGAGTTTCCCTTGGCATTGTTTGCTTTTTGCGAAATCGTTCTCTGGAGTACCTTTGTACGCCGACGAAAACAATTTCACAAAATATACCTACGTTTTTAGCCGTCTGACCAATCTCTTTAATCAATCATTAACTCACTTTTTACTTTAAATCCGTTTTCCTCAAGCCACTTTATCGTATTTTCATATTCCTCTGTGATTTCCACATATATTCCGCTCAAATATGAATATGGCTTGTTATCACTATTTTTCTCTATAACCTTATATTCCATGCTTATGCCGTAAAGGATTGTTCCCTCGTCATACACCATTGGATTAAGTTCTTCATAGCTCATATTCATTGTGTCCCCTCGGATTGCCTCTAAAAGTCCCTCATAATCGGCGACCTCTATCTTATCATTGACAAACACACCTTTTATCAGCGAATCCTCAACAAACACCTCTTCGCACATTTTTCTGTATTCCT
>JAZRTD010000091.1:0-1345 GCA_045651845.1 Clostridia bacterium
TTCATCTCCGTAAATATTTTAACATACTGCCATACCCAAAGTCAAGAAAAAGGTATCTGCAATCAGATACCTTTTTATATTATTCTTTCCACTGAAAATTCCCTGAAATGAGAGTAACCGACTCTTTCCGAGCGGTCAATATCCCGCCGTCGGTTTGTCCTGTTTTTATGCTTTCATCCATAAGTTCTATTTGGCAATCGCAGGGTTTGACAGATGTAACAAAAGGGATATGCCCTGCCATAACGGCAAGCTCGCCCTCTGTTCCCCGAAGACTTATTTTTAAAACATTATCACGGAATATATCTCCGTCAGGGGATGAAATCACCAGCTTAAATGTTTTCATCGTGCAACCCTCTTCGCTTTTTCTACCGCTTCATCAATTGTTCCCACAAACAAAAATGCAGATTCAGGAAGGTTGTCGTGTTTTCCTTCAATAATCTCTTTAAATCCGCGGATTGTTTCCGAAAGAGGAACATAAGTCCCCTTAATTCCCGTAAACTTTTCCGAAACATCAAAAGGCTGGGACAAGAATCTCTGGATTTTTCTTGCCCTTTGAACTAAAAGCTTATCCTCATCAGACAGCTCATCCATACCCATAATCGCAATAATATCCATAAGCTCCTGATACCGCTGAAGAATACGCTGTACCTCACGGGCAACGGTATAATGCTCATTCCCCAGAATTTCCGCAGAGAGTATTCGGCTTGTTGATTCAAGAGGGTCAACCGCAGGATAAATCCCCTGTGATGCAATTCCTCTTGATAAAACAGTTGTTGCGTCAAGGTGGGCAAAGGTTGTCGCAGGAGCCGGGTCTGTTAAGTCGTCAGCTGGCACATAAACCGCCTGAATAGATGTTATTGACCCTTTTTTCGTGGAGGTAATTCTCTCCTGTAAATCACCCATTTCTGTTGCGAGTGTAGGCTGATAGCCAACCGCAGACGGCATTCTTCCCAGCAATGCCGAAACCTCACTTCCCGCCTGAGTAAATCTGAAGATATTGTCAATGAACAAAAGCTCATCCTGACCCTCTTCGTCACGGAAATATTCCGCCATTGTAAGCCCTGAAAGTGCAACTCTCATTCTTGCCCCGGGCGGTTCATTCATTTGTCCGTATACCAAAGTGGTGTTACTCAAAACCCCTGACTCTTTCATTTCGTTATATAGGTCGTTTCCCTCTCTTGTTCGCTCTCCGACGCCTGTAAAAACAGAAAGTCCGCCGTGCTGTTTTGCAATGTTGTTAATTAGCTCCATAATAAGAACGGTTTTACCAACGCCCGCACCGCCGAAAAGTCCAACCTTACCGCCTTTTGAATAGGGGCATATAAGGTCTATAACCTTAATTCCG
>JAZRTD010000092.1:0-2706 GCA_045651845.1 Clostridia bacterium
TTTTCATCATTTATCAACTATTTATGAACTTCTTTCTCTAATATTAGAGTAACAAGTTCCTTGCAAGGGAGGATCGAAAAGGGTAAAACTATATGTTTGCCTCCAATAGTTTTTAACCGTATGGTGGGCCAGGCTGGACTTGAACCTGCAAGTGATATCTGATAAGAGTATCACACGGGATTTTCTGCATAGGAGCTTATCCTCCGCATTGGACCCATGAGCGATTCCCAACTTTCGCCACTTAGACAAATTAAAGGAGTGAGTATTCTCTCCCCTCACTCACGGGTTTTTGGTCTATGAAAACCAAAATGAAACTCGCAATCACCAAGATATGGACACGTGGTGGAACTGACGTGAGTCGAACACGCGACATCCTGCTTGCAAGGCAGGTGCTCTCCCAACTGAGCTATACCCCCATAACAAAATAATTATACCACATTATTTTTATTTTGTAAAGACTTTTTTTAAATTTTTAGAAAATATTAGGCAGAGCTTTTGCTCTGCCTTAAATTTCATCACATTGTTTTTATCAAAACTTCATCCATTTGTCGTTTAGGCACGCACAATGTATCATTTTCAAGATAGTATTTTACGCTATCCGAAATTTCGACCTCTTTCGGACTCTCTTTGGGATATCCAAGAGCGACCACACAGGAAATATCCATATTTTCAGAAACCTTAATAATCTCACCAATCCCCTCTCTGTCAATAGCACCCATCCAACAAGTGCCAACCCCTTCGGAAAGAGCGGATAAAATTATATTCTCAACCGCTGCACCCACATCTGTTTCTGCTCCGTTTTTACTGATGCTTCTGTCAACGCACACAATAATATAAGCCGTCGGTCTTTCGTCTTTCCTCGGGTTATACTTTGGCGCAAGATACCCTGCCCATTTAACCTTTTCAAATATTTTGTCATTCATTTCCTGACTGTTTACAACAACATATTTAAGAGGCTGTAAATTCGCAGCAGACGGTGCAACTCTAGCCGCATCAACATAATTTAAAAGTTTTTCCGTCTCAAGTGGGGTTTGCTCAAACTTCCTTATAGTTCTTCTTGATTTAATAAGCTCGATAAAATCCATAATTCGCTCCTTTTTAAAAATATATTTAATTGTATCACAAAAACAAATAGCCGTCAATTACACATTTACCTTAATACCTAAAAAAGAAATGGCAAAGACTTGCATTTTGTATTTTTTTGGTGTATAATTTCTTATGATAGTCAATTATATGTGTAGGAGGGATTATGTGAAAAAGCTGACCGTAAAGGAAATTGCTAAAATGGCAGGGGTATCTGTTACCGCCGTTTCCTTTGTTTTAAACAATAAGCCCGGTGTCAGCGACAAGACACGAAAGAAAATCCAGAAGATTATAGACGAAACCGGATTTAAACCAAATCTTAACTCTAAAAAACTGTTGCTTAATAAGAGCTTTAATATATGTCTTATTATTAATTCTTTTTCATCTCCCTTTGAGGACCTTTTTTATTTTGAAGTTACAAGAGGAATTTTAAACAGGAGCCAAAAGTATAATTACAATATTACCATATCAAAGACTCCATCTTCCAAAAACGAGCTTCCTGATATTGTTTATTCAGGAGATACTGACGGAATTATATTTATGCAGGACGTCAGCCAAAAGCTTATGGATAAGGCTATAGCGTGTGGAGTTCCATCAGTTATTGTTGACTCCCATTCGACAGATGAAAGAATTTCCTCTATCACCCCTGACTATCGCAAGGCAACCTCAGATGCAACAAAGCACTTAATTGACCGAGGGCACAAAAAAATTGCCATAATTACTTCAAAAACTGTTCCAAGCTTTTATAAACAGACCTTAGCCGGATTTAAGGAAACAATGAAGGCTCATAATATTACCCCCGACTCTGATTTTTACGGCATCTCTGCTATAAATGAAGAAACTGCTTACGAGGCTGCCCGTCAGCTTTTAAGCAAAGAAAACAGACCGAGTGCAATAGTTTGCACAGTTGACAGTTTTGCAATCGGGGCAATGCGTTGCGCAAAGGATTTAAAGCTTTCAATCCCTCGCGATATTTCCTTTATCGGTATTGACGATATTCTCCTCTCAAGATACATAGAGCCAAGGCTTACAACTATTGGTATTGACAAGGTTAAGATGGGAGAAATGGCGATGGATATACTTCTCCAAAAAATTAAAGGGAAGAAACCTAATAATGTTCTTCTTCCTATGGAGCTTATTGAACGTGATTCCGTGTATGATTTAAATAAATAAAAAAGCACCTTTCGGTGTTTTTTATTTATTTTACGGTAATAATCTTGAAGGAGTCATTTTATATCCATCATTGCATCTTATAAAGCTCTCTGCATATTTAACTCCACACTGCAATCCGCGGTATTTTGATATAATACTTATACTTTCAATAAATGTGTCATCTACTGATAAGCCCTTGTAATTATCTGCCATCCACTGTTTCTGACTTTCGTGACATAAAAACATCTTTTTCTTTGTTTCAAAATAGTCTGTAATGTCTACATAGTCTGTTGGAATGAAGTTCATACCAAGAGCAGGTTCAAAAAAGTAAACAGCGGGAAGAATATCGCAAGGCGGTTCTTCTGTTTCTATTTTCGCAATAGGATACATTACCTGAATATCTCTCATAATCTTTCCTGTACGCTCGTGGTCAGGATTATAATCGTGAGGATAGTGTGTAAGGATTACATC
>JAZRTD010000093.1:0-2301 GCA_045651845.1 Clostridia bacterium
AGCCAAGGAACTTGTCACCACCACTTCCCTTTCTTATTCAGATATTGCCACTGCTGTGGGTCTTTGTGATGAAACATACCTGAAGAAATGCTTTAAGAAATTTTTTGGAGTTAGTATTTCAAATTTCAAAAAGATTAACAAGGGATTAACGCTTTATCACGAAAAACCCACGCGAAATTAAATACTGTACTTAAATTGAAAAGCCGCCACTTTCGTGACGGCTTTTTATTTCATTATAATAGACTAATCAGTTTTTCCATTTCGGCTTTATTTGAATTTACAGTTGTTGCAAGCTGTTATTCTAAGCTCTTTTGAATAAACACCCATTCCTCTGTTAACAATTATACCAAGAAACAGAAAATATAAAAGTCGTTATTTTTACCAAAAAAGTATATGTTTTTTACCCTTAAATATTAGTTAATCTTCTTGCTGAGTCCGCTAATTTCTTAATCCCTTCGAAAACATTGTCTTCTGTATAACTTGCAAGAAATTGGTCTGCCTCCAAGGTATAATACCCCTTATATCCTATCTCTTTTAAAGCAATTGCAATCTCGTCAAAATCAATGTTCATAGAAAACGGAATCTGGTGAGAATCGTTAAGTTTGTCGTTGTCGTGAATATGAAGAGCCATAAGTCTTTTCCCCAATGCTCTAATCATCTCCACCGCCGTCGTATTTAACCCTTTCATTTCTGCATGGCCAATATCAAGACAAGCAACGAGAAAATCGTCATTCACAGTGTCAACATGGGCACAAAAGCTTTCAGGGTCAGAGCAAGCCGCCTGGGAAGCGTGTCCCTTTTCTTTATCCCAACCCCACATATTTTCCGTAGCAATTTTAACATTGTGTTCCTTTGCGAAAGGCAAAAGCTCAAGATACATTTCTGCATTTTCCTCTACTGATTTGTAACTATCAGGGTGAATAACACATATCTCCCCTCCTGCTTCCGCTGTACATTCAATAGCTCTTTTATAAAAAGCTCTGACTTGCGGGCAACGGGTTGGAAACGGGGCGTGAGACTGATTACATACAATGCCGCAATCTTCGCCTATCTGCTTTAATTTTCTGACAAATTTAAGATAGTCATTCCCCGCAAGAGGGTGTGAATTTTCAGTAATAGAATTAGTTCTCCAATCATAATTACACATAGAAAACATTGATAAGTCCCATGCGTCAAACCCTGCTTTTGCAATAAGTTCAACAGCTTTTTCCTCCCCAACAATTTTTGATGTTGAATGAATTTCTGTTGAAATTTTCATAATTTCCCCTCCAAATTTATTTCTTCTCAATAAATTATCTGCTCTTCATCAACTTTCCCGATAATTGGATTAGTATAATTCTTAAGCAATCTACTCCCCATAAACATTTCTTTCATTATATCACACAAATTAAACTTTGAAAAGCGGATTTCCAAACTTTTCAAAAGTTTCTGCTATTTTAAATAAAATGCCATAAATTCTTTCTTTTTGAATATATATAATAGAAAAAAGAAAGGATTTTAAATATGAAAATTTTTGTATTTACCAAAAAGACAGGGATATTATGTCTTGTGGCAATTGTGCTAATATTGTCATTGTTCTACTTCGGTAAAACTTCCTCAATGCCTGTTACAGGCGAAAAAAGAGATTTACCAATTTACTGCGTTCAAAAGTCAGATGAGGAAAAAGTTGCGGCTATTTCCTTCGATGCCGCCTGGGGTAATGAGGATACGGAAAAACTCATAGAAATTCTTGATAAATACAATGTTAAAACAACATTTTTCGTTGTTGGAAGCTGGGTGGATAAATACCCTGACTCTGTAAAACAGCTGTCTGATGCAGGACACGAGATTATGAATCACTCAAACTCACATCCGCATATGACCTCTCTGACAAAAGAACAGATGATTGAAGAGGTAAAAAAATGCGATGATAAAATAAAAAAAATAACAGGCAAAAAACCAAATCTGTTCCGCGCTCCTTACGGGGATTATGATAACGCCGTGGTTGGCACTTTAAGGGAATGCGGCCATTATACAATTCAATGGGATGTTGACAGTCTTGACTGGAAAAACCTGTCCGCAGGCGAAATTACGGAAAGAGTTGTAAGCCGTGTTAAACCCGGGTCAATTGTGCTATTCCATAATGCGGCGCTTAATACCCCCGAGGCTCTTCCGACAATTCTTGAAAAGCTTCAAAAAGACGGATATAAAATCGTTCCTGTTTCCGAGCTTATTTATACAGACGCTTACACAATAGATTCAAGCGGAAAGCAAATCCCGTCAGCCGAAAAAACCGATGACAGTTCTCCTAAACAAAAAAAA
>JAZRTD010000094.1:0-2971 GCA_045651845.1 Clostridia bacterium
GACTCTGTCATCTAAAGCTTTGGCTTTTATCATATGGCCCTGAGAAACAAATGCACTGTCAAAAGCAAAATAATCGCCTTTTTTTACATATTGTTCCGCCTCAGCCTTTGATGATGCCCCAATATCAATATATAATTCTTCTTCTTTCGGGATTTTCTCTCTTTCTTCTTTTTCGGTGAGGTGGACCGCCTTAAGGGAAATCACTCCCTTAACATCGTCTTTTCTCACCTTCTGAGAAAGAAGAATTTTCGTTTCAATTCCGCCAACTGTCAGGAATTTAAGACAGCCGTCATCAGTAATCTGATTTACTATAAAGCCAACCTCGTCGGTATGGGCGCACAAAAGCACAGTTTTTCTACCTTTTTTCCCACCTTTTCTGCATATAACATTTCCCATACTGTCAATAACAGTATCTGGGCAGTATGGCTTTACATAAGAGGAAATAAGCTTTGCAACCGCACCCTCGTTTCCTGAAACGCCGTCAGTTTCCGTCAGAAGTTTAAGCATTTAAAAGTCCCTCCTCCGAAATTAGCTTTAAAAGACTGCTAGATGCATCAATATCAGAAATATTAATCATTTCAACAGATGTGTGCATATATTTAAGCGGTATGGAAATAAGCGCAGCCCGGCAGTTCCCGCAAGCTTTCTGCACCGCCCACGCATTGGTTCCTGAATTTCCCGACACAACCTCTGTGTCATATTTAATATTATTTTTCTCCGCCGTTTCAATAATTTTATCCGTAACATCAATATTAAGACCGGGGCCTTTGCATATTATGGCACCGCTTCCAAGCCTGAAAACTCCTGCCTCTTCCTTAGAATCCATTGTCATTCCGTGAGTAACATCAACAACAACTGCATAATCAGGCTTAATTTCCCTTGCGGAAGAATATGCGCCGTGAAGCCCAAGTTCTTCTTCTGATGCAAAAACATAATATATGTCAAGGTCTGTATCCTTGGTCTCCATAGCCGAAGAGATTACTGCCGTTATGCCCGCCCGATTATCAAGCGCCAATCCGCAGAAATTTCCGCCTGCCATCTCATCAAGAGAAGATTTTAAAACCACACTGTCCCCCAAAGAAACCAATTTTTCAATCTGTTCTTTAGAATATCCCGTATCTATCAGCAACTCATCAACATCAGGCATTTTATCCTTATCGGCACTTTCTTTAAGGTGGGGAGGCTTTGAGCCAATAACCCCAAAAACCCTTTCCTTGCCGTTTATATAAACCTCTGCTCCAGGCAGAATCCGCTTATCAATTCCGCCAACTGTCAGAAACTTAATATGTCCCATCTCATCAATTTCTTTAACCATAAGTCCAATCTGGTCAAGATGCGCCTCAATCATCAATTTTTTGCTGTTCTCTTTTTTGCTTTTTCTGTGACATATAACACTATTAAAACGATTAAGGCGGACCTCATCACAAAAAGGACTCATCATTTCCTTGAGCCTTTGGCAAAATTCATATTCAAATCCGCTTACAGAGCAACAATCAGAAAGCTCTCTTAAAATCATTTCTGTATTCATAAAACCAACCCTATGATAAAAATATAATATATTATAACCTATTTTTTCCGCTTTTTCAACCAAATATTGAATTTTTCCAAATAAATAAGGAGAAGATTATAATCCTCTCCTTATTTATAAATGTTATATGCCGTATTTTTTTGTTATAGGGTCTTGAAAAAGCGGTACGCGGGGCGGAATAAAGGTCAGCAGGGCAAAAATTCCTGCCATTATCCATAGTATCAATAGTGCTTTATTTTGAGATTTGCATTTAATACAGCAATTCTTAAAAAGCCAGCTTTCAATCAAGTAGGTAATTGCCGAGGTTACAAAGAATATTGCAATATTCACCCAATCAGGCATCTCACCGAAAGCACCGTTAATCGTATAATAAAGCATAGGAATCAGTATAACACCTAAGCTAATCCCCAAAAGCTTGACACACCAAAAATTTTTATAATCCTTGCCGATATACCTGTTTTGTATCAAAGCAAAAATAAACATAGGAAAAAACAAAAGCTTCATATGTTCAAAAATGGACTCATTTATGGCAGAGATTGGTGCAACAAGAACACTTCCCCCTGTCCAGTCATAAAGAAAATGTAAAATCACGCCTGCGATTGCCGTGAAAACAAATCCGCCAAGTTGCCATTTTTTCATACATAACCTCCGAAATATAATTTTTATTTTAATTATATTCCAAAAATCCTATATATATGTTTAAATTAAAAATCCTGCTATAACCTCCGCACATAGGGTTGCTCCCCTTATTGCCTCATTAAGAGTATTTCCGCTTGTTCCCACCTCAATTATAAGACTCCCTTTTGTGAGATGCCCGTTAAACCGCTCACGCCTGAGATTTATCCCCCTCATAAGATTGGGATATTTTTTATTTATCTCACTTTGTAATTTAACCGCAAACTTAAGATTTTCTCTCCAGTTATCATGGGTAAGGCCGCCCTCGTTTGTACCAACAACAAACATAAGCTGTGCTGTTTTTTCGCCGTTTATCTCTGTAACAGTTTTCGCCTTTGTTCCGTCACCATACACAATTGCGTCCCTATGGATATCCAGAACAACCTGAATTGACGGGTATTCCTCTATAAATTTTTCTGCAGATTCTAAGGAGCTTGCATAAGAGCCGTTATATGATGGCTGGTCGTGCATTTTTCTGTCATGGATTACCTCAATCCCCGCCTTTTCGAAAACCTCTGTAATCTTGTCCCCGACACGGACAACATTAAAGCTTGTATCCGTATTTCTGTCTCCTGTTCCCTCTATGTAAAATTCTTTGCCTTCCTCTGTATATGATTCGCTCCCGTGAGTGTGAATAATCAAAACCTTAGGTCCGCTTATGGTCATATCAAGACCAAGCTTTTCTTTAAGCAATTCTTTAGTATTAACACTGTATTGAGTTTCATTTTTCACAAGAACATTTTCGTTCCCTATGGTTTTACTCTGCCC
>JAZRTD010000095.1:0-4903 GCA_045651845.1 Clostridia bacterium
GAGAGAAATAATTATTCTTTTAAGAAGCTTTTTATCTTTTTTACCCATTCTCTAAAATGTTACAACGCAATCAGGCTCAACATCTTTGCAAACCTCAACTGCCGCATCTGTTATTCTTTTTTCGTCTTCCTCATTCATTTCAATTATCATTTTCTGTGTTATAAAGTTCACTTTCGCGTCTATAACACCCTCAATTTTATTAACATCTCTTTCAATGCTTGCCGCACAGTTAGGGCAACAAAGTCCTTCAATCGTAAAAATCTTTTTCATATGTTTCCTCCTTTATTTCTCTCTTTAAAAGAATAAATACATATTACCACTTTTCAATTGTTTCGTCAATAACTTTCCGCGAAATATCTGTTATTATGAAACCTGACCACCTTATTCCAAAGCCTTTTATCAACTTTCCCTGTTTGAGGCAAATCAAAAGCTTTTTGAATTTCCCTTACGGCATTCTCCGTATTTTCATCAAAAACACCTGTAATTTCAAGTATTTGAGGATTTCCAAACCGCTTATCATAGGCTTTTATGAGGGTTTGCAGAACATAAATTTCGTCATAATTGTCGCCTTTTTTAAATTCAGAAATACCAAGAGGGAAAAACGAAACCTTTTCGGGAACAGACAAAATTTCATCTGCAACCAGATAATCCCTGTAAATATTCTCCCAGGTAAAGCTGTCAACACGGCCTGTTGCAGGAATATTATTTCTTATTTGGTATTCCATAACCGCCTCAACCGTTTCGTTCCCGTATATCCCATCAGGATTTATAAGATTTTCTTCGTTATTTGCAAGCTGTATCTTTCTTAAATAGTTCTGGATTTCGTAAACATCGTTGCTGTTGTTTTGTATTGCCATACTACCCCTCCTGTGAAAGCTCATATCCGGGCGCTTGCCCCACATTTTTAGACTCGCCTAAAACTAAATCATTATATTCCTCTGCAATTGCCGCCCATGTTGCAGGACCAACAAACCCCGTCTCTTCAAGTCCGAAAAGCTCCTGAAAAGCAATAACCGCATCTCTGTCCGTTTCACCGAATGTTCCGTTAACCATAACTCTCGGTATTTCATTGTAATTTTCAGATATCCGCAAAAGATATTCCTGGATAATTCTTACATATTCCCCCTGACTCCCCAAAACTATTGGTGTTCCGGGATAGGGAACAGTATTATTTCCAACATCTTCGGGGGAAATAGTTTCAACAATACCTATATAAACATTTGAGATATTGTTCCAGGTTTCCCGATTTACCTCTCCTGTTACCTCCAGCCCATAATAACGTTGAAATGCCTCAACAGCACTTCTTGTTGCATTGCCGAAGATACCGTCTATGGAAACTGCAGGAATTGCATTATTATAAACTGATATAAGCAACAGATAATACTGAAGTGCCCTGACGCTTTCCCCTGTGTCCCCTTCTCTTAAGGCACCCTTATACTGTCTTGAAACATCGGCTATTGTTTGCCCCTCCGAGTCCACATTGGCAAGCTTTTTAACCGCAACAAATATCTCCTGAATCTGATACCATGTTCCTTTCCCCACAATTCCATCAGGAGTTAAATTAAAGGTCTGCTGAAATTTTCTGACAGCATCCTCCGTCCCTACCCCAAACACTCCCGTCGGATTTGGAATTTTGGGAATAAGCGGATAATTTTTTGATATTCTGTTGAGCTGGTTTTGTATTCTTCTCACATTATCTCCCGAGCTTCCCAGCCTTAAAGGTGTCCCCGGATACGATTCCGTAACATTTACAACAGGGGCATCAAACACCAAGTCAATATTATCACCGTAGTAATTCCTTAAAATATCATAGGGTATAAGTCCCTCCTCCGCAAGAGTCACGCTTCCCCATTGGGATAGTCCGTCGCAACTCACTTCAATTCCGTCACAATAAGTTGCAAACAAAGGCTCAACAAACCCCTGCCGTCTTATATAATCATTAAAGATTTCGTCAACAATTTCACTTATATTTCCAAAAATGTTTCGCCCTTTAACAAATGACTGATCATAGGCTGTGGAATTTGTTATATCAAAGTCATACCCCCTCGCCCTGTACCATTCTGTATAAACCCTGTTTAAGGCATAGGAAATCTGCGCATAAATATTAGCTCTGATTGCGCTTTCAGGCCAAGTTGGATAAATTTCGCTTGATGCAACATTCTTAATATAATCCGCAAATGAAACCGTAACATTTTCCGCACCCGAGTCAGGCGTGCCAAGGTGAACAGTTATGGTTTCAGGGATTACAGGTGTTCCGTTCATATATTTTCACCTCCTAATCACAACTCTTCAGGTTCTTTATCAACTATAACTTCAGGTGTTCTTATGTATCCCAACGGAACAGGAATTAGTAAAACCTGCTGAACCGTCGTCTGTCCTCCGAATATTGGAACATCAAGGTTTTCCACAGGATAAAACCCCTCTTTGTCCGTTCTCACATTATATATGCTGTAATTATCTTTTTGGTTTGGCTCAAGTGAATTTTCACGGCTGGGTGCTTTAAGTGCAATTTTTTCCGTTTGCCCGTTTCTGTCTGTTATTAAAACTCTCTCAACAAGACCTCCATCTGTTTCGTTTGTTACTGTTATGTGTGCCCCCTCAACAGGCACTCCTTTCCCCGCGGTCAATGTTTGAATAATCAAATATCCAGTATCATTTTCCATATAAAAATACCCCTCCGAATCTATAATTTATTCAGTTATATTTATGCAGAAACTATTGACATTATTTCTGTTTTGAGGTATTATATATTGGTAAATTTGAGTTATATCCTCTTTAGGTGGATACAGTTAACCATACGCCCTCTTAGTTAAGTGGATATAAGAACCGCACGCCGTTTCCAAAATCGAAGATTTTGACGGCTGAGCGAACCTTTTTATTCGCTTTGCTCATAATAACAAGCCCCCTATTTTATAGGAGGGGCTTGGGTTTCAGGCATTGATGATGTACTTTATACGCCCTCTTAGTTAAGTGGATATAACAAGCCCCTCCTAAGGGCTAGTCACGTGTTCGACTCACGTAGAGGGTGCCAAAAAAAGACTTGCTGGAGCAAGTCTTTTTAAAATTATTTATTTTCGGAGGATTTTATGAAAAAGTTAAATATAAAAAACAGTTTGCTCCTTATTCTTGCGGCCCTTATTTGGGGATTCGCTTTTGTTCCGCAAAAGCTTGGCGGAGACGCAATCGGCAACTTTACATTCAACTGCATCCGCTCATTTTTAGGGGGACTTATTTTAATCCCTGTTATTATCCTTATGGACAGGAATAAGCCTCATAAACAATCCGATGACAAAAAAGGTCTTTTAATAGGCGGAATATGTTGCGGAATTATGCTTTTCTTAGGAAGCAGCCTTCAGCAACTCGGTTTAAACAGCGGAGCTGACGCAGGAAAAGCAGGATTTATAACCGCTCTTTATATGGTAATCGTTCCGTTTTTTGGCCTATTCATCGGAAAAAAACTTTCGCCGTTGGTTATTTTAAGCGTTTTAATCGCAGTTATCGGGATGTATTTCCTTTGCATAAGCGGTGACCTCTCAATGGCAATGGGTGAATATCTTATTCTTGCCTGTGCACCGTTTTTCGCTTTACATATTCTTGTGATTGACCATTTTGTTCAAAAACACGACGGGGTTAAATTATCCTGTATTCAATTTTTCACCTGCGGACTTTTATCTGTTCCGTTTATGCTGATTTTCAACACCCCTGTTGTTTCGGATATTATCTCCGTTTGGCCATCCCTTTTCTACACAGGATTTTTATCAAGCGGAGTTGCTTATACTCTTCAAATTGTTGGACAAAAGGATATGAATCCCACTGTTGCATCAATTCTTTTAAGTCTTGAATCTGTTTTTGCTGTTCTTGGGGGAATGCTCCTTTTAAACGAAGCATTATCATTAAGAGAAGTTTTCGGGTGTGTTCTTATGTTTATTGCAATCATTCTTACCCAAATTCCACAAAAGGCGAAGGAGATATAATTTATGCTTGGAGTTATATTTAACACATTAACGGTTACAGTCGGGAGTCTTATTGGCCTTATCCTAAAAAACGGAATAAAAGAAAAATACAAAAATGTTATTATGACTGTAATAGGTCTTTGCACAATTGCCCTGGGGATAACCGAAATAATCAAGGGACAGAATTTTCTCGTTTTGATTTTATCTATGATTTTCGGCACGGTTTTGGGAACATTAATTGACCTTGACGGAAAAATCAACTCCTTAGGTGATTTTTTATCCGCCCGTTTTTCATCAAAAAATGGTAAAACATCCATAACTCAAGGCTTTGTGACTGCCTCGCTGTTATTTTGCATTGGTTCTATGACCATTGTCGGCTCTCTTCAGTCAGGAATAAGCGGTGACCACTCAATGATTTTTACAAAGTCGATTTTAGACCTGTTTTCATCTGCAATTCTTGCATCAAGTCTGGGCGTTGGCGTATTATTTTCAGCAATATTTGTCTTTTTGTTTCAGGGATTTTTGGTATTGCTTGCCATTTGGATTGCACCTTTTTTATCCGAGGTTGTAATTGCGGAGCTTTGTTGCACAGGCGGCGTTATGATATTGGCTCTAGGCCTTAATCTTATTAATCTCACCAAAATCAAGGTTGCAGACTTTCTCCCAGCACTTCTGTTCATACCAATTATATCATATATCTTTTCGTTATTTATTTAATCTCGGGGGTGCTGTAAATGGATAATTGCTGTGAATTTTGCATTAACTACGAATATGATGAGGAGTTTGAATATTATTCCTGCATAATAGATATGGACGAGGATGAAATTGCCCGTCTTTCGTATTCGCCCCGTAAGGTCTGTCCTTATTTTCGGCCTGGCGACGAATATACAATCGTTAGAAAACAAAACTAAAAAGGGACTTTTAAAAGTCCCTTTTTTCAGTTTAGATAT
>JAZRTD010000096.1:0-1662 GCA_045651845.1 Clostridia bacterium
CAGGATTTTATGTATGATAATATAGGAAGCTTTAGGTTTAAAATTTCACCGCTGTCCTTTTATCAGGTGAATCCTAAACAGACCAAGGTTTTATATGATACGGTTAAAAAATTCTTAGGCAATATAAATAATGAAACTGTATGGGATTTATACTGCGGAACAGGAACAATCGGGCAGTATGCCGCGTCGGAGGCAAAACGGCTCATCGGCGTTGAGATTGTCCCAGAGGCAGTTATAAATGCGGAAGAAAATGCTCGGCTTAACGGAATTAAAAACTGCAAATATTACACAGGTGCGGCAGAGGCACTTGCTCCAAAGCTTTTAAGAGAGGGCGGAAAACCCTCGGCAGTTATTCTCGACCCGCCAAGAAAGGGCTGTGATAAAAAACTTCTTGATGCGGTGATTTCCGTTGCCCCGGAGAAAATTGTTTATGTGTCCTGCAAAGCGTCAACCCTCGCCCGTGATATGGCATATCTTAAGGAAAAAGGTTATATCCCGCAAATCGTCCAGCCCGTGGATATGTTCCCCGGCACTTGCCATTGCGAAGTTGTTGCGATGCTCTGTCGCGAATAAACGGAGAAGATTTTACCTTTTTTATTAGACACAATATCTTGTGTTTAGAATCAATAAATAGACACAGAATTTTTAAAACTTTCTGATCAAAATATGTCGAAAATCCCGAAAAACCTTGTCACATCAAGGCTTTCGGGATTTTTTATAAAAACACAATATATTGATATTTCCCTATTGACAACTAACAATATATATGGTATCATCATATTATAATAATTAAAATGGCAGTATATCGGATGGACATAAAATATATTTTAAACTTAAGAAAGGGAGATAGAGATGAAAGTTATTAAAAGAGATGGAACTACCGTTGATTTTGACCGTAGTAAAATTGTTGTGGCAATTCACAAAGCAAATGATGCTGTCGAACCCGAAGACAGAATCAGCGATGAAAAGATTGAAGAAATTGTATCTTACATAGAATGTAAGCACAGACCCCGTCTGCTTGTTGAGGATATTCAGGATATAGTTGAATATAAGCTTATGGAGGCGGAAAAGTTTGAGCTTGCAAAGACTTATATTATTTACCGCTACACAAGAGCCCTTGTTCGTAAGGCAAATACAACTGACGATTCTATTTTAAGCCTTATCAGAAACAGCAACAAGGAAGTTATGGAAGAAAACTCCAACAAGAATGCAGTTATGGCGGCAACTCAGCGTGACCTTATTGCAGGGGAGGTTTCCAAGGACTTAACAAGACGAGTTCTTCTCCCTGATCACATTTCAAAGGCACACGATGAGGGTGCAATCCATTTTCACGATGCGGACTACTTCCTCCAGCCTATTTTCAACTGTTGTCTTATTAACATCGGGGACATGCTTGACAACGGAACTGTTATGAACGGAAAGCTTATTGAATCGCCGAGAAGTTTCCAGGTTGCCTGTACGGTTATGACACAGATTATTGCCTCTGTTGCAAGCTGTCAATACGGCGGTCAGTCTGTTGATATCAGCCATCTTGGTAAATATTTGAGAAAGAGCTACGAAAAATTCAAAAAACAGCTTATTGAAAATGCTGACGAGGCTATTTCTTCAGAAACTATTGAAAAAATTGCAAAGGCAAGACTTCGCGACGAGCTTCGAAGCGGG
>JAZRTD010000097.1:0-1975 GCA_045651845.1 Clostridia bacterium
AACGGGGAAGGAATATCCCACGGGTAAATTCGTTGATACAGACGGAAATGTTTTAGGCGAGCATAAGGGAATAATCCATTATACCGTTGGGCAGAGAAAAGGGCTTGGAATTGCCTTTGGAAAGCCTATGTTTGTTGTTAAGATTGACAGTGAAACGGGAAATGTTATCCTTGGAGAAAAGGGAACGGAGTTTTCAGAAAGGCTTATTGCCCAAAAGCTGAATTTTATTTCTGTTTCAAAGGGCGAAGACGGAATGAGGGTTTTGGCAAAGGTGCGGTATAGCGCCAATCCTGCCGAAGCAAAGCTTTATATGATTGATGAAAATACTGCCGAGGTGGTATTCGATGAACCGCAAAGGGCGGTTACACCGGGTCAGGCAGTTGTGTTTTATAAGCAGGACGGAACAGTTATCGGCGGAGGAATAATTAGATAAGAAGGAGCCTTAAATGGATTTTATAAAAATCAGGCAGAAAATAATTGAAAACAGATATAATGGGCTTAATGCAAAGCAGAAGGAAGCGGTCTTTACGACAGAAGGACCGCTCCTTGTTTTAGCGGGAGCAGGAAGCGGGAAAACCACGGTTATAATAAACCGTATTGCAAATCTCATTGAATACGGAAATGCGTATTATGATGAAAATGTTCCCGATATTTCCGAGGAGGAAATGGAGGTTCTCTCCTGGTATGCTGACGGGGAGGTTGATGAAATCCCTGAAAGTATGGAGGAGCTTTTAAAGGTTACCCCTGTTTCGCCGTATAACATTTTAGCCATAACCTTTACCAATAAGGCGGCGGCAGAGCTTAAAGCAAGGCTGACAGCACGCCTTGGAGATATGGGCAATGATATTATGGCAAGCACATTTCACTCAGCCTGCGTTAAAATTCTTCGCAGAGATGCGGAGAAAATCGGGTATGAACGAAGCTTTAATATATTTGATACCGCCGATGTTCAGACGGTTATTAAAGAGTGTATGAAGGAGCTTAATATTGACAGTAAAAACTTTTCGTCTAAAGCTTTTTCTGCAGTTATAAGCCGTGCAAAAGACAGGCTTTTATCCCCTGAGGATTTTGCTAAAGAGGTGGGGAAAGACTTTTTCGGAGAGATTGCAGGAAAGGTTTATGAGCTTTACCAGAAGAAAATGAAGAGCTATAATGCTTTTGATTTTGATGATTTGATTGGATGCACGGTAAGACTCTTTGAGGAAAATCCCGATGTATTAAGCTACTACCAAAATAGATTTAAATACATACTTGTTGACGAGTATCAGGACACTAACCACGCACAGTACAGACTCATAAGTCTTCTTGCGGAGAAACACAAAAACCTTTGTGTTGTGGGTGATGATGACCAGAGTATTTATAAATTCAGAGGGGCGGATATAAGCAATATTTTAGGCTTTGAAAATGAGTTTCAGAGTGCTAAAATTATTAAGCTTGAAGAAAATTACCGCTCAACGGGAAATGTCCTGTCTGCCGCCAATGAGGTTATTAAAAATAATAAGGGCAGACGGGGCAAAGAGCTTTGGACAAGGAATGAAACAGGCGATAAAATAATTGTCTATAAGGCTGATGATGAGCGTGGTGAGGCGAAATTCATAACCGATAAAATTTCAAATCTGACAGGCGGCGGCGCAAGCTTTAACGATATAGTTATTCTTTATAGAATGAATGCTCAGTCCCGAGTTATAGAAGATGCGCTCCTCCACGGAGCGATTCCATACAGGGTTTTGGGGGGCTTAAGATTCTATGACCGCAAGGAAATTAAGGATTTAACAAGCTATCTTCGTCTTGTGCAAAATATCGGGGATAATGTTGCATTAAAGAGAATAATAAACGAGCCAAAGCGCGGGATTGGCGATACAACAGTTGATAAAATTGAGAGTATTGCCCAGGAAAACGGGAAAAGTATGTACGAAATCTGTCAAAGGGTTTCTGATTTTGAAGAACTTTCCAAGGCGAAAAATAAGATTTTTGG
>JAZRTD010000098.1:0-9364 GCA_045651845.1 Clostridia bacterium
AATCAACCTTGTGAATGCCGTAATACAGGCATTTTTTTGATATGTTTTCAAAAAAGGGGTAATAAAATTTTTATTTTATTCCGTATGTGAAATCCAAAATCACTTTGCCCCTGAAATTCAAAATGACTTTGCCCCGAAACAATTATTATAAAAGGGTAGGCTTTATGCTTACCCTTTTTATTCTATCTTGCTGCCTTGAGCCTATTATTGAAGAAAACCTTTGGTTTTCTTTTATATTCGTCAAAATACTTTGACTATCCTTCGTTAAAAATATGCCACTGGCATATTTTCTTAACACTTCGGCAGGCAGCTATCAAGGGAATGTAATTTGCTTATTGCATAACTAAATAAGGGTGGATTTATCCGCCCTTATTTTTATTTCAATACTGCCTTCGCCTATTAAAGTATGAAACGCTTTAGCGTTTCTTTGATCTGCGAAAAGCTGTTGCTTTTCACAATCCTACGCTACCGATATGCCACCGGTATATCGTCTTAACGCTCCGGCAGGCAGCTATCAAGGAAATGTAATTTAATTATTGCATAATAAAAAGGGTAAGCTTTATGCTTGCCCTTTTTATCATTTGTTAAAACAATAGATTATTCCAAATCAATTTTTGCAAGTGCCATAAAAACCGAGCTTAAGGACGGCCTTGAATCAGGGTCTATAGCCAGCATTTGATTTATTATGATTGCTATGGGTCTTGGAATAGATTTATATATAAGCGGTTTTTCTCCGCTTAAAACTGCCTCAAAAACATAGTCATATTCATTTCTGTCAAAATGGGGAAGTTCACCGCTCCAAAGCAAATGAAGCATTACTCCCAGGGCAAACACATCTGCCTTCGGAGTGACTTTTGTTGCCTCTCCTGCCATATAAAGATAGCTTTCAGGGGCAAAATATATAAGGTCGCCCTGAAAATCCTCACCATTTTCTGGGACAGCGTCCATAAAAAAACTGCTGTCAAAATCAATAAGCTTTGCCGTATAAATTCCGTTGGGTGTTTTTGAAAACAAAAGATTGTCAGGCTTTATATCCCCGTGGATTATTCCTTTGCTATGTAAAAGGCCGAGACTGTATGTAATAATTTTTGTTATTATAAGCTTCTGATCATCAGACATTCCTGAAATTTCTGCCACAGTCAGAGGTTTCGCATTTATTTTTTCCGTCACTATATAATAATGGCTCTTAAACCGAAAAAATTCGGCAACAGGCACAATATTTCCGTTCGAACACTCGCTTATTGCTCTGTAAAGTCTGCCTTTTTCCCTCTCAAAATCTTTACATATTTTAATTTTGGACATAATCTGCTCTTGTGATAAAACTTCACGGTTTACAGGATAAATCGGGGCAAGAAACTCTTTTATAAAATATTCTTCCCCGTCTTTTACAGCAAATCCCCATTTAGAAAAACCACTCTTATCGCAAGTCAGCGGTGCAACTAGCTTAAATCCGTTTATTTCCATATTTTATGCCCCTTATATCGTGTTTGAAATAGCGTCGATTATCTGTTGATAATCAAACTCGCCAAGCCCTGCCCCTGCAACAGACGGGAAATGGATTACATTATCCCAAGTATCTGAAATTGTGTTCCAATGGGTGGCGTCGGGGGCAAACAAAAGCAATCTCTTAGCACTCTGATTTATAAACCCTTCATTTTCAGAATCTCCCCACCAGCTTGTAAGCTCGCTGAAATCCTTTGCCATTTTGGTTGGATAATTGGTTGCCTCGTTCCCCTCGCCAAGATTATGGGTTGGAGCATCTGTCCAAACGACTATGACCTGGCGTTTTTTCATACCCTCGTTGTTCCATTTGGATTTAATGGCATATCCGAGTGCCTCAAGTCCGTCTTCGGGGTCATCGCCTCCCCCGAAAGCCTCGATGCTTTTAACACATTCCTCAAACTCGCGGGTTTCTTCAGGAAGAGAGAAAAATTCCGATGCCAGCATTGCATTTCCCTCATCTGCAATATAGTCACGGAAGGCAATAAGCTTAACCCTTAAAGAATCAATCGTCTTACCCTTAAGAGCCATTGACTCCATAACATCTTCATAAAGGTGAATTGCATTATCCTTAACCATATCGATTACAGCACCCATACTGCCTGTTGCATCAATGCAAAATACCATATCAACATTATATGTGACCTTAAATTTCTTTATGTTCACTTAAAAGCCTCCAATACACAAAACCGCAGAGAATAACTTCTGCGGTTTTGAAATTTCTAATCAATGAAACAATCTTCCTCAACTTCAGTTTCCTGCTCGTTGTCCTTTTTGCTGAAATAGACAAGAACGCTTATAACCGCCGCCAGAACTGCAATTCCCGCCGCAAGCGTTGCAATAATCCACTTTTTATCTTCAAGTTTAATAGCAGGATAAGCTATTTTCTTTAGCATAACATTCCCCTCCCAAAGTTATATTCCCAGCAAATCTCTTGCATACCAGTTATCTTCATATTTGATTACATCCATATTCTGGGTAACAGGCTCGCCGTTATCATAAGTAACCGCAACACGAACAACCGCATACCCCTCTATCTCAATGTCATATCTGTCTTTCGCCCAGTTATAAATGGACTCATATTCTTCGTCAGTTTCCTTATACTGGGTAGTTTTAAGAATTTTATAATACACATCCGAGCCTGACTCCTCAGCATAAACCTGCCTTAAATTATTCTTAAGCTCATCAACAGAAACATCAGCACTCTTTGCCTCAACCGCCCACATAGGCTCACAAGTAAGACCGGCAATCGTCTTCGTGTCGGATTTTTCCCACGCTGTATAAAAAGAGTCAATAACAGACTCCGGAGTCGGGTTTGGAATTTCCTTTTTATTACACGAAGCAAGTCCCAGAATCACGCCTAAAGCTAATAATAAAGCCGAGATTTTCTTAAATTGTTTCAACTTAAAAATCCTTCTTTCCATATTACAATCTCTTATTCCACAACTTTATATCTCAATTATATCACTCTGTTTTCCCTATGTCAATCCATAAAAAAGAATATTTTCAACTTATTACTACGCAAAAAACTTGCAATAATTTACAAAGAGTAGTATAATCAAAGAATAATAGATTTATCCAAGGGTGATTTTATGAAAGTTATTGATATAATCAAAGGGGAAAAGCCAAGCCTCTCTTTCGAGGTTTTTCCGCCAAAGACCGATGACAAGTTTGAAACCGTTATGTCGGCGGCAACAGAAATTGCCAAGCTTAATCCAAGCTTTATGAGTGTTACATACGGTGCAGGAGGAGGAACATCTCGGTATACTGCCGATATAGCCGAGGCTATCTTAAGTCTTGGAGTAACTCCTATTGCTCATCTAAGCTGTATTTCTTCAACCAAGGAGCAAATCCATCAGCTCCTTTCAAACCTCAAAGAGAAGAAAATTGAAAATATTCTGGCTCTTCGAGGGGACATTCCTCAAGAGGGAGCTTCTCAAAATATGGAATACCGCTATGCAAGCGAGCTTGCACAGGAAATTAAGGAGTTTGGCGGATTTTGCATTGGCGGAGCCTGTTATCCCGAAAATCATCCTGAGAGCCGTAGCAGTACGGAGGATATAGACAATCTTAAGAAAAAAATCGAATGCGGGTGCGAATTTTTGACAACCCAGATGTTCTTTGACAACAATATTTTATATAATTTTATGTATCGTCTTTACCGCACAGGGGTTGATGTTCCTGTTGTTGCGGGAATTATGCCTGTAACCAACGCTATGCAGATTAAAAGAATTTGCTCAATTTCAGGAAACACCCTTCCTCAGCGTTTTCTCCGCCTTGTTGATAGATACGGCGACAAGCCTGAGGCTATGAAGCAGGCGGGAATTGCTTATGCCACCGAGCAGATAATCGACCTTTTTGCAAACGGAGTTAATGCAGTTCATATTTATTCAATGAACAAACCTGATGTTGCAAAGGCAATCCAGAATAATCTTTCGGAGATAATAAAATGATTCCAATTATCTATAAAACAATATCCACAAGTGACCTTATCTTAAACGAAGAGGAAACCGCAAGACGGCTTAAGGCCGATAAAGGCTTTAAATCGGAGATAATTGACCAGTGCCAAAAAGAGCTTAAAAATGCTGTAAATTGCAAATTTTCTGCAGTTTTGACCGAAGTTTTATACTATGAAAACGGGTTTTTGGATTGTGGATTCGGCAAATTCCAAAGCCACCATCTCTTTAAAAATCTTGATAGTTGCAAAAAAGCTTTCGTCTTTGCAGTTACCCTTGGTCTTGAGGTGGACAGACTTTTAAATAAATACGCTCTTCTCTCCCCCTCAAAGCATTTTATTCTTGATGCCCTTGCCTCTTCTATGGCGGAGTCAGCTACGGATAAAGCGGAGGAAATTATAAAAGGCGAAACCATCTGTCACAGGAGGCTTAGCCCCGGCTACGGGGATTTACCTCTTGAAATTCAGCCTGAAATACTTAAGCTTTTAAATGCCGAAAAGCTTCTCGGCATAACAATAAATAAGGCATTACTGATGTCCCCCGGGAAATCAGTAACTGCTATAATGGGGATTAAAAATGAGTAAAATAACTGAAATCATCAAAACTAAACGACTTTATTTTGACGGCGGAACAGGAACAGTTCTTCAGGAAATGGGGTTGGGAGCAGGAACTCCGCCCGAGCTTTGGAATATCCAAAATCCTGATAAAATAACCGCGCTTCACAAGATATATCTTGATGCAGGATGCAACATAATAACAAGTAACACCTTTGGAATAAACTGCAATAAATATGAAAACTTCGGTGAGCTTATTAAATGCGGAATGGAGTGCGCAAAAAAGGCAGTTTCAGGCAGAGAGAATGCCTTTATTGCATTTGATATAGGACCAACAGGCAGACTTTTAAAACCGCTTGGCGACCTTGATTTTGAAGACGCGGTTGAGGTTTTTGCAAAAAACATCAGGATTGCAAAGGAATGCGGCGCCGACCTTATTCTGATTGAAACAATGAATGACAGCTATGAAACAAAGGCGGCGGTTCTTGCGGCAAAAGAAAATTGCGATTTGCCGATTTTTGTTACCAATGTTTATGACGAGAGCGGAAAGCTTATGACGGGAGCAACCCCTTCCTCTATGGTTGCAATGCTTGAGAGTATGGGTGTTGACGCTCTTGGAATGAACTGTTCTTTAGGGCCTGATATTATGCTTAATATCATTGGTGAATTTACCGAAAACGCATCTGTTCCTATTATTGTTAACCCTAATGCGGGACTTCCTGTGGTTTCGGGCGGGAAAACGGCATATAATATTGACAAAAATCAGTTTGCAAGGTATATGAAACAGATAGCAGAGCTTGGCGGATGTATCCTTGGCGGATGTTGCGGAACAACCCCCGATTATATGAGAGAAACAATTAAGGCAACAAAAAATATTCCTTATATTCTCCCCGAGTTTAAAACAAAAACCGTTGTTTCTTCCTATACCCACGCGGTTGAAATCGGGAAAACCCCCGTTTTAATCGGCGAGAGGATTAACCCCACGGGAAAACCCAAGCTTAAGGAGGCACTTCGTGAAAATAATATGTCCTATATTGTGAGCGAGGCTGTCCGTCAGGAGGAGGCAGGTGTCCACATTCTTGATGTTAACACAGGTCTCCCTGAAATCGACGAGGCAAAAATGCTTAAATCCGCAGTTTATGCCATTTCATCTGTCACAAATCTTCCTCTTCAGCTTGATTCTAATGACCCCGTAGCACTTGATAGGGCAATGAGGATATACAACGGCAAACCCCTTGTTAACTCCGTAAACGGGAAAAAGGAGAGCATGGAGAGTATTTTCCCCCTTGTTAAAAAATACGGCGGGGCGGTTATTGCCCTCACCATTGACGAAAGCGGTATTCCCGAAACCGCACAGGGCAGACAAAAAATTGCGGAAAAAATCGTTAAGTGTGCCAAAGAATACGGCATTCATAAAAAGGATATTATTGTTGACCCCCTCGCCCTCACCGTTTCGTCTAACCCTACGGGGGCATTGGTGACCCTTGAATCTATAAAGCTTATAAAGGGAATTGGACTTTGCACAAGTCTTGGAGTTTCAAATATTTCGTTTGGTCTTCCTTGCCGTGAGAAAATTAACTCCGCATTTTTCGCCCAGGCCCTTGAGAGCGGGCTTGACTGTGCCATTATGAACCCATTTTCCAGTGGAATGATGGATGTTTACTTTGCCCACCGCGTTCTTCATAATATGGATACGGCGTGCAAGGACTATATTGATTATGCAAATCAGGAAAGCGCAGACTCCCTTAAGGCAGTTAAAACAGAAGAAACTGCTGACCTTTCTCATTTAATTATAAAAGGAATAAAAGACGAGGCAGTCTCTTCTGCAAAAGAGCTTTTAAAGACAGAGAAACCCCTTGACATAATCAATAACAGAATTATCCCTGCTCTTAACGAAATCGGCACGGCCTTTGAGGAAAAGAGAGCATTTCTTCCACAGCTTTTAATGAGCGCAGAGGCAGCGTCAGGTGCATTTGAAGAGATTAAGGCGTTTTTGCCAAGCTCAGGCAGTGACATAAAAGGCGAGGTTATTCTTGCAACCGTTAAAGGGGATATCCACGATATAGGGAAAAATATTGTCAAAGTCTTGCTCCAAAGCTACGGATTTAAAGTTCACGATTTGGGAAGAGATGTGCCCCCCGAAACTATTTTGGAAGAAGCGAAAAATACAGGTTGCAACCTTGTTGGCTTAAGCGCCCTTATGACAACAACAGTTCCTGCTATGGCTGAAACCATTTCGCTGTTGCATAAAGAAGTGCCGGAGTGCAAAATTATGGTTGGCGGTGCAGTTTTAAATCAGGAATATTCAGAGATGATAAACGCTGATTTCTACGGAAAAGACGCTATGGATTCTGTCCATATCGCCCAAAGCTTTTACGAATAGCAAAATATTGCAGAAAATTATTTGCAATTATCCTCAGAAAATGGAAACGGCGAGGAAAACATCGAGTTTTCCTCGCCGTTGCTTGCTTTTTGCGTTTTATACACCTGATTCAGTATATCGATAAATCATATTTTTATTTAATCAGCTGTTGTTTTCTTGCCATTTCTTCATCGACTGCATTTTCTTTTATGAGCTTTTCGATAAGAGGTGCGCCGTTTAAAACATTTACCGACAAAGCTCTGTAAGAAATATATACCATTTCATCACGATAAAGCTTTGATAACCTTGCTATTGATAAACTTTCTTTCTCTAAAAGTCCTATCTGCTCTGACATAATTTCTGCTGCCTCCGGTTCTGCATCTTTATAGCCCAACGCTCTGATAACTAAAGTTATATATTGGTCGCCGCTGATTGCTTCGTTTGGTGAAAATGCGTTATTTCCGGTTCCCTTTGTTATTCCGCTAACATAACAATATTCAACATACGGGGCTGCCCAGTTATCTGCAGGCACATCGGCGAATATCCCCGTTGGAGTCATAGCAAGAGCTTCGCTTTCTTTTCCAAGAAGTCTTACCAGCATAGCCGTGCTCTGCGCTCTTGTAAATGTTGATTTAAGCTCATAGCCGTTATCTGTCCCTTTGAATAAGCCTAATTCCATTAAATTTTTTGCATAGTCGGTGTAGCTTTCAGTTTCTTTTTCTTCAATTACTTCTGTTTTGGTATCATCAGTTTCGCTGTTTTCAACTTCCTGCTTTTGCTTATCAATCGTTTCAGTTTCCTTTTTATCAGAAGTATTCTCTGCTTTATTATCTGTCATATCCTCGTTTTTATCAGCAGTCTCTTTTTTCTCGGAAGTATTCTCTGCCTTATTTTCTGTCACATTTTCGTTTTTATCAGCAGTTTCTTTTGAGCTGTCTTCGGTTTGATTTTCAGCGGTTGTTTCCTGTTGTGGTTTTTCATCAGCATCATTTTTCTTGGTGCTTTCTTCGGTATTATATTCAACATTATTTTCCGGCAGGAATGCGAATTTACCGCTGTTTGGCAAAGTTCCCCTCTGAACATAGCCATTCATATCAATTTGAACGGTTTTTGATAAGGCGGACATTCCTTGTCCCAAAGGGATTGTAGTTCCCGTTACAGCGGAAACTTTTCCTGCGTCTGTAACATTAAACTGCATTTTGAAATCTATAGTGGCATTTTTATATTCGTTATCATATTCATATCCGGTTTTTCCGCCGTTGTAGCTTCTTATTATTCTGCCTCCGTTTTTACTGAAATATAGAGTATTATTTTTTTCAAAATCCTCACACAGCCAGTATACAACAGTTTGTTTATCTTCAAGCTTTTCGGCATTGTAATTCGGAGCAAGAGCCGGTGCAATTTCAGTCTTTCCATTCTTTTTATAGGAAATAACTACCCACGTAAAACCATCGGCTATGTCTAAAAATGGAGTATGCCCGTAATATAATATTTCAATGTCGCTGACTTCAACCTGATTATCGCCAAGCGACTTCCAATGTTCTTCCTCTTTCTGATAGTATTTATCCGCTAAATTATTCAGAAAATCATATAGCTTCTGATAAGTTTCCCGATTTTTATACTCAAACCAGCCCTGCTTTATGATACCTTTACTTAAATCCCCTGTGCTGGGATCAATATAAACTTGGTCAAACAAAACCCTGTTTTCATCAAAGTAGATATGCCAGTTGGTGCTTTCAGGATTATTTTGAACAAAGCAGAGGTGGAAAATATCAGGCATATTTTTAATTTCGCCATCCTCTGTGCCGACATATTCCAGATTGTCGTCCGAAAGCATATCAAGAATATATTCTAAATCATCAAAACTCATCACATCCTGTAGCCAAATCCATTTTGAATTTACCTGATATGAATATTTTTCAGTGATTTCCACAGGCACATATTTGTATGTATAAGATACCATAAAATCCCAATCTATATTATCTATTTCACCAATTTCTTGAAGCGGAAGATAAGTTATCTCAGTAGCAGCGAAAGCTCCGAAACCAATAAACAAGTTAACCAGAATACTGAAAACAACAACTAAAATTACTTTGGATTTAAAAGATTTTTTCATTATAATGCCTCCTTTTGCCAACATTATATAACGATATGTTAAATTTGTCCATAGAAGTAACATATTTGTAACAAAATTTTTCCGAAATTAAAAAACTGGAACAAAAAAGGATGAACTTTAAAGTTCATCACAGATTGTCGAAGAACCCGCTTTTTGCTTGATGCAAATACGGGTTCTTCGACAGTATAAAATCGCAGGATTTCCCTGCGATTTTATTTATAATATTATGCAAATGAGTCCGCCTGAGCCTTCGTTAATAATTCTTTGCAGAGTTTCCTGAAGCTTCATTCTTGCATCGTCGGGCATGTGGTTAAGCTTTGTTAAAAGGCCCTCATTAACAAGCTCGTGGAGGGACTTACCAAAGATATTTGACTCC
>JAZRTD010000099.1:0-1370 GCA_045651845.1 Clostridia bacterium
CTTATCATTTTAAAAGGAGGTAAATGGTATTATGAATTTTATTTTCCCTGTTATTATAATAGGCGGAATGGGACTTCTTTTTGGTGCACTTCTTACCGTTGCCTCTAAAAAGTTTGCTGTTAAGGTTGACGAAAGAGTCCCTAAAATTATAGAAATTTTACCCGGCGCAAACTGCGGTGGTTGCGGATATGCGGGGTGTTCGGCTTATGCTGAGGCAATTGTCCGAGGCGAGGCGAAAAGTAATTGCTGTCCTTCAGGCAAAGCGGCAGTGGCAGCTAAAATTGCTGAAATAATGGGAACAGATGCCCTTGAGGTTATCCCTAAAGTTGCACGGGTTATGTGCAGCGGAACATCCGATTGTGCTAAAACCAAGTATATATATGTTGGCGAAGAGGACTGTCACAGTGCAATGAAGTTGGGCGGAGGGCAGAAAAGTTGTTCTTATGGTTGCCTTGGTCTTGGTTCTTGCGTTAAGGCTTGTGACCAGGATGCTATCTCAATCATAGACGGTGTTGCAGTTGTTGACCGTGACAAATGCGGTGCTTGCGGTCAATGTGTTTCGGCTTGCCCAAAAAATATTATTCAGCTTGTTAACGCTGATGTATCCTATGCCGTTTCCTGTAAATCAAAGGATAAGGGCAAAAAGGTCAAGGCGGTTTGCGATGTTGGATGTATTGGTTGCGGGCTTTGCGTTAAGGTCTGTCTTGCCGAGGCTATAACCTTAAACAATAACCTTGCTGTTATCGACTCTGAAAAGTGTGCAAACTGCGGAATGTGTGCAGATAAATGCCCGCAGAAGATTATTAAATTTGAGGCTGTTCCCGACACTGAAGATTTGGACGAATTTGTAAGGGTTTAGATAAAGACACAAAATTTTAATAATTTTCCGGTTTACATCATTATAAAAATATGCTATAATTAAGTCTGACATAAGTCAGACTTTTTTTATGGAAAGAGTTGATTATTTTGAAATTTTTAAAACCAATATCATTTCTTGTGGGAATGGCGTTGCTGTCAACTTCTGTTTCCGCATCAATCCTTGGTTCAACCTTTATAAACGGCTACACCGCAGAAATAGGCTCTGAAACCTATTTCTATAACAACACATATCTCAGCGACCAGAGCGGAGTTGGACTCCAGACAGAGAATTATATAACCTATTCTCCAAACGAGAATATTACAACAATTTTCGGCTACGGGGACAAGCTTTACGGTAATCTCACAAAAACGGAAGATGTTGCCGACCGCCTTTTAGATGGCGGAGCTGATATAATCGGCGGAGTCAACGCTGACTATTTTTCCACCCAAACAGGCGTTCCTATGAGCAATCTTATAATTGACGGGGAAATTATTTCAAAAGACGGCACAGC
>JAZRTD010000100.1:0-3440 GCA_045651845.1 Clostridia bacterium
CACAGTTATAAATTCTACTCCGTTCCCTCAATGGGTGGGAAGCTTTACAACGGATGAATTTAGAGAGCGGATTGCAATCAGTGCAGAAGCGGAAAAAGAAGACGCGCTTGATGAAAATGCTGATGACGGGGTAGTTGCCGATGACATAGAGGATAGCGGTAGTGAAGAGGTAACTGAAAGTGATGAAACGGCAAGCAGCGATGAAACTGAGGAAGGCACAGGAAATGTAACGGAAGAACAAGATGTCGACAATGTTGAAAAATATGTTGAAAAAGCTGTTCGGGCAGAGAAAAACGAGAATTCGGTAAACCAGGTTTACGGTGCAATAAACAGCGTTGAAAATAAGGAGCTTATGATTGGCGAATTCTTTACAATGTATCTCTCGCTTATTATTATCTTCCTTATCGCATATTATATATTGAGAAAATTCTCAAGAAAGAAAAAACTATACAGAAAAGTTAAAGTTCCAAGGCAGCTCAATCCTGCCCTTGGCGGATGCGTTGGTATAGTAAAAGGTTTGTTTATTATATATATGATATGTGCTTTTCTGGTAATCTGCGAGCCTCTTATTCCGTCAGATTTTATAATTGAACAGGTTGATAAAAGTGAAATTATGAAAGCTTTATATGACAAGAATTATATAGCAAATATTGTTGCAAGACAGGACTTCCTGTCAGGCGGTATTTAAGCCGGAGGGTGTAAATTGGATAAGAAAAATCTTGAGGAGCTTAAAATAGCTGAGCTTCGGGATATTGCAAAAGAAAAGAATATTGAAAATATTTCTAAACTCAGGAAGAGTGAGCTTGTTGAGGCGATTATGGGGACAGAAGAAACTGCGGAAGAGGTTTCCTATAGCGACCCTGTAAGAAAGACGAATCTTATGAGCGGCGTTTTGGAGGTTTTAGCAGACGGATACGGCTTTTTAAGGTGGGAAAATTATGAGTCGGGCGAAAACGATGTGTTTGTCCCCCAAAATCAGATAAGAAGATTTAATCTGAAAACGGGAGACTTCATAGTTGGAAACACGAGGCTCCAGCCTGATGCCGGCAGACACGAGGCGCTCCTCTATGTCCAGACTGTCAATGGGGATAAGGTGGATGTTTCCATCAGGAGAAAAAGCTTTGACGATTTGACACCTGTTTATCCCACAGAAAGACTTCGCCTTGAAACTGTAAAAGAAGACAGTGCAATGAGGCTTATTGATTTAATTGCCCCTGTTGGAAAAGGGCAGAGAGGGATAATTGTTGCTCCGCCAAAGGCAGGAAAAACAACGCTTCTTAAAAATATAGCCAACAGCATAACAGAAAATCATCCTGATTCTGAGCTTATTGTTTTACTTATAGACGAGCGTCCTGAAGAAGTGACGGATATGCAAAGAAGTATTAAAGGTGATGTGGTTTATTCAACCTTTGACGAAGAGCCAAGCCATCATACGAAAATGGCGGAAATTGTTTTAGAGAGAGCGAAGAGACTGGTTGAACACGGCAAGGATGTTATAATTTTACTTGATAGTATAACGCGTCTTGCAAGAGCCTATAACTTAACCATAACTGCAACGGGGAGAACCTTATCCGGAGGTCTTGACCCCGGGGCGCTTTTCAAGCCAAAACGCTTTTTCGGTGCGGCGAGAAATATTGAAAACGGCGGAAGCCTGACTATTCTTGCAACTGCTCTTACAGAAACGGGAAGCCGAATGGACGATGTTATCTATGAAGAATTTAAGGGGACGGGCAATATGGAGGTCCATCTTGACAGAAGACTTCAGGAGCGTAGAATTTTCCCTGCCGTTGATATTGCGAAATCGGGAACGAGGAAGGAAGAACTTCTTCTTTCAAGTAAGGAGCTTGATGCAGTCTGGTCAATCCGCAGAGCTTTTGGAAACAGAAATGGGGCGGATGTGACGGAGAATATAATAAACTGGATTATTAAGACAAAAAATAATCAGGAATTTATTGATAATATGGGCAAATTCCTGAATGTTTAAAAAGTTTGAGAAAATTTTAACAAAATACTTGATAAATTTTTCCAAATAGAGTAAAATATAATTTGGTGTAAATAATAAAATTTATATAAACGGAGGATTTCGGTATGAACAAAAAAACAGTAGACGATATTATGGCGAAAGGCAAGCGTGTTCTTGTGCGTTGTGACTTTAATGTTCCGATTAAAGATGGTAAAATCACAGACGAAACAAGAATTATCGGTGCGCTTCCAACAATTAAGAAGCTTATTGATGACGGTGCAAAGGTTATCCTTTGTTCACATATGGGTAAGCCGAAGGGCGAGCCAAAGCCTGAGCTTTCTTTAGCACCTGTTGCAAAGAGCTTAAGCGCTCACCTCGGTAAAGAGGTTATCTTTGCGGCTGATGATACAGTTGTTGGCGAAAATGCAAAGAAGGCAGTTGCAGAAATGAATGACGGAGATGTTGTTCTCCTTGAAAATACAAGATACAGAGCGGAAGAAACAAAGAATATTGATGCTTTCTCCGAGGAGCTTGCATCTCTTGCGGATATCTTTGTTAACGACGCATTCGGAACAGCTCACAGAGCGCACTGTTCAAACGTTGGCGTAACAAAGTATTTAGATACAGCTGTTGGCGGTTACCTTATCAATAAGGAAATCGAATATCTCGGCAATGCGGTAAATAGCCCAGTAAGACCTTTAGTTGCAGTTCTCGGCGGTTCAAAGGTTTCTTCAAAGATTTCTGTTATCAATAACCTTTTGGATAAGGTTGATACTCTTATCATTGGCGGAGGTATGGCTTATACATTTATGAACGCCCTCGGCGAAGAGGTTGGGGATTCACTCCTTGAGGCTGATTACCTTGACTATGCAAAAGAAATGATGGCAAAGGCTGAAGAAAAAGGCGTTAAGCTTTTAATTCCTGTTGACACAGTTGTTGCTAAAGCTTTTGATAACGATGCTGAAAGCAAGACAGTTGCAAGAGGCGGAATTGAAAAAGGCTGGCAGGGTCTTGATATCGGCGAAAAGACAATTGAGCTTTATAAGGATGCTTTAAAAGATGCAAAAACAGTTGTTTGGAACGGACCTATGGGCGTATTTGAAATGCCTAACTTTGCAAAGGGAACAAATGCAATCGCTCTTATGCTTGCTGACCTTGATGCAACAACAATCATCGGCGGCGGTGACAGTGTTGCGGCTGTAAATCAGGCAGGACTTGGCGATAAGATGAGCCATATTTCAACAGGCGGCGGTGCATCCCTCGAATTCTTAGAAGGTAAGGACTTACCTGGTATCGTTGCTCTTAACGACAAATAAAAATTCGATAAAATTTATATCTTGCCTTATTTTTGCTCGGACCTGTATACGGAATACAGCATCGCTCGCTTCAATAAGCCAATCTGAAAAATTTTATCTAAATTTTTAACATACAAAACGGAAAGGATAAATTAATATGAGAAAAAAGATTATTGCGGGAA
>JAZRTD010000101.1:0-2640 GCA_045651845.1 Clostridia bacterium
CCCACCTGAAAATCATTGTTTTTTCAGAAGATGTTGCAAAAATCGGACTTTCGCACCATCTTCCTTTTCTGCTTCGCGAGCGGGAAATCCGCCCCAACACAAGGCTTGCCGTATCTTCTGCCCCCGCAGAGGATTTTCTTAAGGGAATAAACCCTGCTCTTGAGGCAAACACCGCAGAATATTATGACCTTGTCTTTGAAAACGGACAAAGTTTTGCCCCCGCAAAAACCCTGTGGGAATTTGTCAACGAACAGGAAACCTTTGCCTCTGCACTTCCCTGCGGAATTGTTTCCTATGCCGAAAAAAGCGATGATTTTTCAAAAGGGGATATACCTCAGCGTATTTCCACATCAAAATCCGAATTTTCAGGGCTATATCTTATAAAAGATTATAAATATGCAGGAAAACTGACTCCCGACCAGAGCCGTACTTTTGCACTGTTATCAGGAGGCCTTGAGGAGGCAGAATTTGGCATCACAAACAGCTCCGGAAATCATTCCGTTAAGATTTTCCCCGTAAAGAAATCCGATTTTCATATAAGACAAACTGATACCCTGACAACAATTTTCTGCCGTTCATCCTTTTTGACCGAGGTAAACAGTTCCGATTTAAGTATAAACTCTGCTACTGTAAAAGAGATCCTTGACAAGGAAATATACTCCTTATTTACCGTTCTCAGTAACAGCCAATGTGACATTCTCTGCATTGGAAACACTCAAAAAAGACAATGCAAAACTGCTTTGGAATGGGAAAATTTAAACTGGAACGATAATTTTAACACTTTCGGTTTTATGCCCGAAACTACTGTAACTCTTTCAAAAACCGACTCAAATCCAATTTAAAGGTGGGAAACAAATGCTGATACTTCTTACAGCTTTAACTTTGTGGCAAACTTTGTATTCATTTTCCTTTGCCCTGTCCTTATTTAAATCCGAAAATAAAAAAAGCAGTGGTTTTATTCTCTTTCTTTTATTGTTAGTTTTAGCACTATTTGTCGTTTTTCTTTATATAAATATTTTTTAGGAAATCTATTGACATTTTTTGTCAATTATAGTATTATTTAGCTATAATACAAACTAAGCTAATAAAAAGGAGAAATTATATGAAATCAACAGGAATTGTTCGGGATATTGACAAGGTTGGCCGTGTGGTTATTCCAAAAGAACTTAGGAAAACTCTTCAGATTGAAGACAATGACCCTATTGAATTTTTTACAGATGGGGACAATATCATAATCCGTCCTTATAAACCGGCTTGCATCTTCTGCAACAATGCAAAAGATGTGGTTACATATCAGGAAAAGCGAATTTGCCGTAATTGCCTTGATTTATTGAAAAAACTTTAATTTTATACTTTTTCTGCTATCAAATATAATTTTTCGACAAATCTCTTGACAAATGAATATATCTGTGCTATAATCACAATGTTTTTCCCCGTTGAAGCTTCCGGAATATAAAGACCGGAGGCAGAGGGAACTCTGGAGAATCCCAGTTTTATGGGTGCCGAAGGTGCAAGGCTTATGCCGAATCTCTCAGGCAAAAGGACAGAGGTTCATTTTATTTGTCAAATGAATCAAAGTGGATTTTGTTTATTGAGAGTCAGGTATATAGCCTGACTCTTTAATATTTTTGAAAGGATGATAAAAATGGTAGAACTTATCGCAAAAATTAACGGCGTAATCAACAACGTCGTGTGGGGTGTTCCGGCGCTTACTTTGCTTATCGGAACAGGTGTTTTGATGACTCTTCTCTCAAAATTTTTCCAATTTTCCCACTTTGGTCACACAATTAAGGAAACAGTTGGCGGAATGTTTAAAAATAAGGACATTCTTAAAAACGAAAAAGATGGTCAGGTTTCACAGTTCCAGGCTATGTGTACTGCTCTTTCTGCAACAATCGGAACAGGTAACATCGCAGGTATTGCTCTTGCTATCACAATGGGCGGTCCCGGTGCAATATTCTGGATGTGGATTGCAGCAATCGTTGGTATGATGACAAACTATTCTGAAAACGTTTTAGGTATTTTCTTCAGAAGAAGAAACAAGAACGGCGAATGGTGCGGAGGCTCAATGTACTTCCTTCAGGATGGTCTTGGTGCTTACAAAGGATGCAAGCATATAGGCAAAATCCTCGCTATTCTTTTCTCAATTTTTGCCCTCTTTGCTTCATTCGGTATTGGTAATATGGGACAGGTTGGCTCTATTAAAGACAGCGTTAGAACTCTTATTCCTGATATGGACCCAACTGCATTTTCTCTTATGATTGGCGGTCTTGTTGCCTTTGTTGCAGCTCTCGTTATTCTCGGCGGTCTTAAAAGAATTGCAAGTGCAAACGAAAAAATCGTTCCTTTTATGTCCGTTTTCTACATAATCGGTTCATTAATCATTATTGGTATGAACTACGATAAGATTATCCCTGCATTTAAGGCAATTTTCGGTCATGCGTTCACTCCTGCAGCTGTTGCAGGCGGTACAACAGGTGCTGCTCTTAAACTTGCAATAACATGGGGCTTTAAGCGTGGAGTATTCTCAAACGAAGCCGGGCTTGGTTCTTCTGTTATGGTTCACTCCTCATCTAATGTTAAAGAACCTGTTGTTCAAGGCTTATGGGGTATTTTTGAAGTATTCTTTGATACAATTAT
>JAZRTD010000102.1:0-8845 GCA_045651845.1 Clostridia bacterium
ATCAATTTTAAAAGCATTGGTATCCGCCCATTTATTCTGCCACTTTTGTTCAACTTCTTTAAAATCGTATCTCATTTATATAAATCCTCCTTAATTTTCTGAAATAAATTGAGAAATATCAATACTCTCTGCATCTTTCCAAATGTGCTCAAGATTATAAAAAGACCTTGTTTCATCCTTGAAAATATGCACAATCACATTATCATAACCTAGCAAAATCCATTCTGCAGTATTGTATCCTTCCTTATTTTTAGGACGAATACCATCTTTTATCAGCTCATCTTCAACGTGGTCGGAAAGGGCCTGAAGCTGGCTTTTTGACCCGCCTGTTGCAATAATAAAATTATCAGTAATTGTCGTAAGATTCTTAACATTCAAAGCCAAAATATCTCTCGCCTTTTTCTGGTCAAGGATTTTTACAATCTTCCCTACGGTTTCACATACTTCACTCATCAATAACCCGCCTTTTTTAGTTAAAATATAGATTTGTCAGCTCATTAAGCTCATTCACATCTGCAATATAATAAGAAATCATACTCCCGTTTTCATCAAGATATTTGCTAAACCCGGGCAAAACAAAGACATTGACAGAATTATCGTTCATTTTCCTAAAGTCTTTTATGTGGCTTATTAAGTCACTCAAGGTAAAATCTGTTTTAAAATTACCCTGAGCAGCATCCATAACTCCGCCGAGGTTCATTATAGACTCAAAGCTCATCAGTTTTCTGACAACTTCTTTATAGAAACTTTTCTGTGCCTTAAGTCTTCCAATATCTCCGTCAACATATCCGCTTCCGTCATCATTTTTCCTGAATCGCATAAGCATTTCAGCCTTTTCGCCATCTAAAACCTGCCTGCCCTTTTTTAAATCAATATATAAATTCTGAGCAGGGTCGGAATATTTCATATTCACAGGGACTGTATACTCAACTCCGCCAATTGCATCAACAAGCTGTCTAAAACCATCGAAATTTAAAACAATATATTTATCAGGATAAATGCCGGTAAGATTTCCTATCTCACTTTTAATGCATTCAATTCCATTTTTACTTCCGTATGCAGAGTTAATTTTTTTATCTTTTCTTGATGTTTCAACTTTTGTATCTCTGGGTATTTGAAGTGCATTGATAAGGTTTTTCTCGCCGTCATAATGGCAAAGAAGTATTAAATCTGTTCTCGTCTCATCTTTATCTGTTCCAAGAACGAGGAAATTAACATCTTCATTTTCATTTATGCTTTCCAAATATCCATAGTATATTTCATCTGTTTTCTCACTATCAACAGACTTATATATAGCAATAAAAAGAACTAATAATCCAATAATAGCAAAAAATCTAAATAAATATTTCCTCATCAGCAGCACCTCTGTTATTTAACAGCAAATAATTCAGCGCATCAACTGTATCGGGATGGACAGCTCCTCCTTTATTTACTGTATGTATAATAACATTGCTGCAGGCCTTAATAATCGCCTCATCTAGATTTGAAAAAGCAATTTTCCTGATATTATCAACACCCGGAAAATTTCGCCCCGGCTCAATATAATCAGCTATATAAATTATTTTTGTCAACAAGCTCATATTCGCTTTCCCTGTTGTATGATAACGAATTGCGTCAAAAATTTCATTATCTATATAAAATATTTCTTTTGCAAAATATGCACCTGCTATTCCATGCAACAGTGCCGAAGATTTTTTTGAAATATAATCAACAGCTCCGCCATTTTTCGATATAATATCAAGCATCTCATCAATGGATTTCTCCTTAGAACAATCGTGAAGCAAGCCCGCTGTATTCGCCTTTTCAATATCGGCTGAATAAATTCGAGCAAGCTCAGATGCCGTTTTCGCAACACCCATTGTATGCTTAAACCTATTCTCGCTTAAGCTATTTTTCAGATAGTCAATAATAGCGTTAGAATTCATCTATATTCTCCAATATATATCTGTAAACCTCTTTGCCTGTGTACTTTGAAATATCTCTCCCTTTTTTCAATTCATCTCTTAAAAAGGAAGATGAAATGTCAACATTCTCCATAAACGCCTTATGAATAACTGCATTATATTTTTCTTTGAGAAAATCAATATAATTATCAACCTTTTCCGAGGAAAAACCTTTCCTGCTGATTAAAATAATTTCAGCCTTTTGGAAAATAATCTCAGGCGTCCCCCATTCATCCATATAACAAAGCGAATCAGCACCAACAATGAAATAATATTTCGTATCTTCATTCAGCTTAGTAAGTTTTGAAAGAGTGAGTGCAGTATAACTTTTCCCCTCACTGTTAATTTCCATATCAGAAACTGACATATTTTCCTGATTCCTAACAAGAATTTTTGTCATTTCAAACCGGTGAAAAGCCTTCCAGACAGCCTCTCCCGATTTATGCGGAGGGTCTCCACATGGGATAAAAATAACCTCGTCAATGTCAAACTGATTTAAAACCGCTTTCGCCATTTCAAGATGGCCATTATGGGGAGGGGAAAAAGTCCCTCCAAGCAAGCCTTTCCGTTTGATAAAATCACCTTCTAATAAAAGATAATATTTTCAACATCTTTCTTTATAAGCTTTACACTGTCTCTAACCGTTTCATATAAATCAAATTTACCTGTTTTAGAATTATATGTTTTAAACAGAGCAAGCTCTCCGTTATCCTTGAAATAATAATTAAACACATCGGTTGTAATTTTACTTTCATTCAATTTATCATCTATTTTAAAAAGGTTACCGCCGTTTGTATCACTATAATCATACAAACATATAATCTCCTCATTTACTGACAAGAATTTCGGATTAACCTCGGAGCTGATTTCAGCCTCTGTTTTATCAAACATAAACAATTCCGCAGTTTCCGCCTTACTGCTATAATTTTTAGTATATACAATTTTATCATCATTTAAAACAAAACAACTATATACATCATCGGAAATTTTTTCCGGTATCGAAACAAAGTCCCCATCATATTCACAGTGATAAAGGGAGCCGCCGTTCTTTTCAGCAATATAGTTGGCAATATACGCAACTTTCTTAAAGTCTTTCGAAACAGCAACCTGATTTTCCTTGGTATAATTCACTCCGTCAGCAACCTTAAGTTCGGTTTCGCCCTCTGTCCAGATATAATAATCAGCAACATTATTATCGAAAAGTTTTGAATAGATAACCTTTTCTCCATTTTCTGATATTCTGTCAATTTTACTCATATTGTTGATTATCTTTTCAGTTTTAAGTGAGCTAAAATCAAATCTGTATAGACTGAATCTTTCTCCCGATTTGTCTCCGCACATAAAAACATATTCCTTATTCTCAGAAAACAAAGGAGCGGCTCCGCAGTTCATCACCAACGGAATTTCCTCTTTTCCGTTATGCAGGAAAACATCATACATCATTTTTTCCTTATCAAAATCTCTGCAGAATATGAGCTTTTCACTTTCCTTTGAAGTCCCGAAAATTCTGTGAACATTCTCGCATAACTTATTTTCTGAATAATCTCCGATTTCGGCATAGTAAGCAGTCCCGAATCTTGATTTATAATCGTAATTTTTAAGATAAATTATTCTGTCCTGTTTCTCCGAAAAAATAAATCTTTCAACATCAACCTTATCGGCGATTTTGGTATTTTTTCCGCCCTTTTCATATATCCAGAGCTCGCCCATATTCCCTTTAGCGGTTCCATTTTTAATATAAACAACATATTTTCCGTTATCAGAAACCTTAAACAAAGGCGCAACATTATCTGAAATCAAAACCGCATCATCCGTATTGGATTTATATACAACTTTAAGCGAGCCTTGATTTTTTGATGCATTAAATTTTTCAAGAAATACAGTTGTTTTCCCATTTTTCGATTTGGAAACCAGCCCTTTTAACCCAATTGAAGTGTCCTTTGTTGTTTTTGAGTCTGTATCAAAAAATTCGTTTGTAAGGGTATAGGTTTCATCATTATACCGAATACCAATTTCATTTTCCGCATAATACGCTGTTGTATATTCCGTCTTATCAGAAAAAATATAAGAAAACAAAGAAATAACTCCCGAAATAACCGTAATAAACAAGACAGCAATAGCTACAAGAATTGCGTAACCTATCATTCTTTTTCTCAATCTTCTTTTTCTTCTTTCATCAATTTTTTTGCGGGAAATATTCGCTCTTGAAGAGTTTCTTATAAGTTCAAATTGCTTTTCTGAATCAATTGTGTATGTAACATCTGAATTTGAATTAACATTTCCGCCTAAAATTTCTTTACAAAACGGACATTTTTTTGTACCGTCAATAAGGTGTGCACCGCATCCGTTGCATATCACAGAATACCACCTCCGACAAAATTTTTCTTTATCTTTTAATTATATCATATTATCAATAAAAATCAACATAAATATTCAAATTATGCCTGATTTTTTAATTTTTCAACAAATTCCTTTTCCTTGTCCGAAAGATTAGCACGATTTAGCATTCCTTTACGCTTTTTAAATGTATTTATAATGGACATTTCCCTTTTCCATTTTTCGATAAGCTTATGATTTCCGCTTTGCAAAACTTCCGGAACTTCAACCCCGTTCCACACCGCAGGCCTCGTATACTGCGGATACTCTAAAAGTCCCAAGTAATGGGATTCCTCCTCAAATGAAATATCACTTGACAAAACACCCGGAATAAGCCTTGCTGTTGCATCAACAACCGCCATTGCGGCAATTTCACCGCCTGTCAAAACATAGTCGCCAATTGAAATTTCTTCATCCACAATTTCATCAATTATTCTTTGGTCAACACCCTCATAATGACCGCAAAGGATAACAATATGCTCTTTCTTTGATAGCCTTTTCGCAACAGACTGCCTGAAGGTTTTGCCCTGGGGACTCATATAAATCGTATACGGCTTTTCCTTAATGCCGTCACATATATAATTATAAGCATCATAAATAGGCTGTGCCTGCATTACCATCCCTGCACCGCCTCCATAAGGGTAATCATCCACCCTGTTGTGCTTATTATTTGCAAAATCCCTTATATTGACATATCTTAAGTCAATAAGACCATTATTTTTTGCACGCCCTATAATGCTTTTATCCAAAACCCCTTCAAACATTTCGGGAAAGAGCGTCAGTATATCCACCTTCATCAATCTATCAAACCCTTTAACAATTCTACAATAACATACTTTTCATCAATATTAACTTCTTTAACAACTTCATCTATAACAGGAATAAGGATTGGTTTTCCAGAACTATTTTTAACCGAATAAACATCATTGCTTCCTGTTTTAATTATATCATCAATTTCTCCCAGCAAATCCCCCGAAACTGTCTTAACACTGCATCCAATAAGGTCGCAAATATAATATGTTCCCTCCGGAAGCTCACCAAGCATATCACGCTCTACATATATAGTTTTATTTCTGTATTTTTCAGCCTCATTAATGTTATCGATTCCACAAAGCTTAAGAATAACAAAATTTTTATGATATTTTACATATTTAATATCATATTCCTGTCCGTCAATAAGAATAAATTCAAGTTCTTCAAAAATCACAGGGTCATCACACCAGGGCATTATCTTAACCTCACCCTTAAGACCTCTTGTATTGACAATCTGACCTATTTCAAGTAAATCATTCATAATAATTACCTCATAAATTCAATTAAGAGGTTGCAAAATACAACCTCTTAATAACGGTTTAAACTATTTCAACAGTAACCTTTTTGTTTTCATGGCTTGCAGCAGCTTTAACAACTGTTCTGATAGCTTTCGCAATTCTTCCCTGCTTACCAATCACCTTTCCCATATCGTCCTCTGCAACATGAAGTTCAAGAACAACAGCTGTATCATTAACAGTTTCTTTAACGGACACAGCATCAGGATTTGATACCATTGACTTTGCAATAAACTCTAAAAGTTCTTTCATAACGCAATTCTCCGTTTCTGACGAATTTTAGATAATCCCCTTGTTCTTAAGGAGACGTTTAACTGTCTCTGTTGGCTGAGCACCGTTTGAAATCCATTTTGTAACTTTTTCTGTGTCAAGCTCAACTGTAACAGGGTCAGTTAAAGGATTGTATGTTCCAACCTGATCAATGAATCTGCCGTCTCTTGGATATCTTGAATCCGCAACAACTACACGATAGAAAGGAGCCTTCTTTGCGCCCATTCTTCTTAAACGAATTTTTACTGCCATAATAAATTACCTCCAAAAATATATAAAATTTAATAATTTTTCTTTAGTTACATAGGAAACTTCATTTTCCCGAATCTTGCAAGCTTTTTATTCGCTTTCCCGCCTGCAAATTGCTTCATCATTTTCTGCATCTGTTCAAACTGCTTTAAAAGAGCATTAACTTCATTCATTGAAGTTCCGCTTCCCTTTGAAATTCTCTCTTTTCGCTTAGGCGAAATCTTTACTCTGTTTTCTCTCTCTTCAAGAGTCATAGACTGGATAATCGCCTCAATATGTTTCAAACGCTTATCGTCAAAATCAACACCATCAAGAGCATTTGCATTAACTCCCGGAAGCATTTTAACAATCTGCCCTAAAGGACCCATTTTTTTAATCTGCTCCATCTGCTCAAGAAAATCAGAAAAACTGTATGTCTGAGTTCTCATTTTTTTCTCAAGCTCTATGGCCTTTTTCTCATCAAATGCCTGCTCAGCTTTCTCGATAAGACTTAAAACATCGCCCATACCGAGAATTCTCGATGCCATTCTGTCCGGATGGAAAACTTCAAGGTCAGTCAGTTTTTCACCCATACCGCAAAACTTAATAGGCTTCTGAGTAACAGCACGAACCGAAATTGCCGCACCGCCTCTTGTATCACCGTCAAGCTTTGTCAGAACAACACCGTCAATTTCAAGTTCACCATTAAATGTTTCAGCAACATTAACCGCATCCTGTCCTGTCATAGCATCAACAACAAGAAGAATTTCATCAGGATTAACTTCCGCTTTGATATTCTTAAGTTCATCCATCAAAACTTCGTCTATATGAAGTCGTCCCGCTGTATCAATAATCAGAATATCGTTTGAATGGAGTCTTGCATATTCCACAGCCTTTTTTGATATATCCACAACATCCTGACTTCCCTCAATGGTAAAAACAGGTAAACCAAGCTGTCCGCCCACAACCTGAAGCTGTTTTATCGCTGCAGGTCTATATACATCACAGGCACAAAGAAGCGGTCTTTTCCCCTGTTTCTTAAGAAGTCCGCCAAGCTTTCCGGCAGTGGTAGTTTTACCAGCACCCTGAAGGCCCGCCATCATAATAACAGTTGGGGATTTAGAACCCATTTTAATTTTTTCTTCTTTTTCGCCCATCAAACGAATAAGCTCTTCATTTACAATCTTAATAACCTGTTGTGCAGGGGTTAAGGATTCCATAACCTCAGACCCAACAGCACGCTCGGAAACAGATTTAATAAAATCTTTTACAACAAGGAAATTGACATCAGCCTCCAAAAGAGCAAGCTTAACCTCTCTCATAGCATCTTTTAAATCTTTTTCGCTGACTTTACCCTTGCCACGAAGCTTTTTAAATGTATTTTGAAGTTTATCAGCAAGACTTTCAAATGCCATTCAATCAATCCCTTTCTATAAATTCTCGTTTATTTCATAAACAATTTCCAGAATGTCTTTTATATCCTTTGAAATCACTTTATCTTTCATAGAGTTTTCCAGACTTTTAAGAGATTTATCTATCCCCTCAAGCTTTTCCTTAACACCGAGGAATCGCTTGCAAAGTCCAAGCTTATTCTCCATATCATAAAGGACTGTTTCGGCGCGTTTGATATTATCTCTAACGCCTTGCCGAGTTATGCCGACAAATTCCGAAATCTCTGCCAAAGACAAGTCTTCGTTATAATAAAGGCTTGTTGCTTCCTTCTGTTTATCCGTAAGAATATTCCCGTAAAAGCTCAGCAGCAGGGATATTTCAACATTCTTATCCATAATGTTCTCCAAAAAAACTATATAGGTGTAAAGGCTTTAAGCTTTACACCTATACGATTGTACTACATAAAATCAATTTTGTCAATACTTTTTTGAAATTTTATTCACCAATAATTGCATTAACAAACTCTTTTGCATCAAATTCCATAATATCGTCAGCAGTTTCGCCAACTCCTATGAATTTAACGGGAATATTATATTCATTTTTTATAGGAAACACAATTCCGCCTTTCGCCGTTCCGTCAAGCTTTGTTAAAACTATTCCGGTAATATCCGCGACTTCTTTAAAAAGCTTTGCCTGCTGGACAGCATTTTGCCCCGTTGTTGCATCAAGTACAAGAAGTACCTCTTTTGATGAATTTGGAAGTTCTCTGTCAAGAATTTTATAAATTTTCTTAAGCTCGTCCATAAGATTTTTCTTATTATGAAGTCTGCCTGCCGTATCACAGATAAGAATATCCGCTTTTCTTGTTCTCGCCGCATTTATGCCGTCATAAACAACTGCCGCAGGGTCAGAACCTTCCTGTTGCTTTACAATTTCAGCACCAACTCTACTGGCCCACATATCAAGCTGCTCAATCGCCCCTGCGCGGAATGTATCTGCCGCCGCAAGAACAACCTTTTTCCCCTGCTTAATATACATATTTGCGATTTTGCCCACAGATGTTGTCTTACCAACCCCGTTTACACCGATAACCATAATAACAGCAGGAGTTCCCGAAATATTTACCTTATCATCCGCTCCGTCAAGAATTTCAATAAGAATATCCGAAAGCTCAGCATTAAGTTGAGAACTATCTGTGAGGCCCTTCTCTCTAGCAACCTTTCTTAACCTTTCAATAATTTCAAGGGAGGTATTAACACCAATATCAGCAGTTATCAAAACCTCTTCAAGCTCTTCAAAAAGCTCTTC
>JAZRTD010000103.1:0-12356 GCA_045651845.1 Clostridia bacterium
GTTGCATCCTGAAGATGAGTTCTTCCGCTCTTAACAATTCCCTCATTTTCTTTTTCAAGTCTTAAAAATGTTTCTATAAGAGTCTCGGTTGCAGGGATAAGCTTATTCTCAAGAGTGAGAACTGCCGCAATATGCATAGCTGTCGTGAAAGTATCGTTTGAGGACTGACTCATATTAAGATCATCGTCAGGATGGAGAAGAGTTTTTCCTAAAATCTGGTTTCCGCGGTTTGCGATAACCTCATTGGAGTTCATATTGGACTGTGTACCGGAGCCTGTCTGCCAAACAACCAGAGGGAAGTTATCGTTAAGCTTTCCTGCCATAATTTCATCGCAGGCTTCCTTGATTGCCCCAAGCTTTTCGTCCGTCATCTTTTCGGGACGAAGCTTGTTGTTAGTAATTGCAGCGGCTTTCTTTAAAACGCCGAATGCGTGTATAATTTCAGCAGGCATGGTTTCAATCCCCACACCAATTTCAAAATTTTCGTGACTTCTTTGAGTCTGTGCTGCCCAAAGCTTGTCAGCAGGGACTTTCATTTCCCCCATAGAGTCGTGTTCAATACGGTAATTCATAATATTTATCCTTTCTTATTTAAAATTTAATATCTTTAATAACGGATTTAAGACTATCCGCGCTTTTATGCAAATTAGCAATTTCTATGTCTGAAAGAGGAAGAAGAATTTTATTGTGCGCTCCCTTATTCCCAACAACATTTAAAAGACTTAAGCAAACATCGTCAATTCCGTATTCACCGTGAAGCATAGTTGAAACAGTTAAGGTTGTGTCAATACCGCTGAGCAGGCATTTGCAAATATGGCAAACGGAAATTGAAACTGCATAAAAGGTTGCCCCCTTACGTTCAATAACCCTTGCCCCTGATTTACGGACATAGTTTTCAACCTCATCGCGGTCAAATGTTGGATATTCAACAGAACTTAAAATAGCATTTCGGTAATCTTCGATAGGAACATTTGATATATTGGCAATAGACCAAGGAACAAAAGCTGTGTCGCCGTGTTCGCCGAGAACGTAAGCATGAACATTTTTCTGGTTAACGGAATAGTATTCCGAAACTCTTGCCCGAAGCCTTGCAGTATCTAAAATAGTTCCCGAACCAATAACTCGTTCTTCCGGAAGACCTGTGCATTTGCAGAACACATAAGTCAAAATGTCAACAGGGTTGCTGACAATGAGATATGTTGCATCAGGGGCATACTTAATAATCTCCTGTGAAACAGACTTAATAACATCAACATTTGTCTGGGCCAAATCAAGTCTTGACTGCCCTGGTTTTCTTGCAATTCCGCAGGTAATAATAACAATATCGGAGTTTACAGCATCGGCATAAGAACCGGCATAAACAGAAGCAGGAGAACAAAAAGGAACCCCCTGTTTAATATCAAGAGCCTCGCCTAATGCCTTTTCGCCGTTAATGTCAATCATAACGATTTCCGAAGCGATACCCATTACTGTCAATGTGTATGCAATGGTTGAGCCAACGCTTCCTGAACCAATAACTGTGATTTTATTCATCTCAAGCCCTCACACTTTCTAAAAATTGCTTTGTTTAAAAATTAACAAATCACATTAATTATAGCACCAAATAAGACATTTTTCAAGCACTTTGGACAAATTTATTGCTAAAAAACCATATTTGTTTCAATTGTATAATAAATATGAAAAAAGACGGCATTTTTTTAGTTGTGCCGTCATAAAAAAAGTAAAATTTATGAATTACTTCCTTAATAATGTTATAAAAACAGTCTTACAGCAAAGACGGACAGAATAATGCCCGTTAAGTCACCGATGAGAGAAGCTTTAAGAGTATACCTTGAGTTTTTTAATTTGATAGCACCGAAGTAAACAGCAATGGTATAAAATGTTGTCTCGGTAGACCCCATCATAACGGAAGCAATTTTCCCTGCATAGCTGTCAACACCGCTGTTTTTAAAAATATCAGTAAGAATTGCAATGGAGCCGCTTCCTGAGACAGGGCGAAGGAGTGCAAGAGGAAGAACCTGGGCAGGCATTGATATTGTTTTAAGCAAAGGAGCGAGAAAGGAAGAGAGAATATCAATAAATCCCGACGAGCGGAGCATAGAGATTGCAATAACCAACCCGATAAGAGGCGGAGCAATATTAAATGTGCATCTAAGACCGTCAGATGCTCCCTCAAGAAAAGAATCATAAACACTGACCTTTCGGATAAGTCCGAAAATAATTATCCCTGCAATCATCAAAGGCACAGCCAAAAGGGAAATAAGATTCATAATTTTTGCCTCTTTTCAAAGAATTTTGCTGAAAGAATTGCCATAACTGCCGCGCAGACGGAAACAATCCAGATGGGAACAATTATAATTGATGGATTTTCCGACCCGAAGCTATGCCGAAGGGAGATAAGAGTTGATGGAATAAGCTGTATTGATGCTGTATTGATAACCGTAAAAATACACATTTCATAAGACGCCCCCATACCGCAATTAATTTTATCAAGCTCTTGCATTGCCTTAATCCCAAGAGGTGTGGCGGCATTCCCCATACCAAAAAAGTTTGCAACCATATTCATAACAATTGCAGATAAAGCAGGACTTTCTTTATCAAGACGGGGGAAAAGCAGTTTTGTCAAAGGTCTTAAAAGCTTTGAAAAAACCCCGATAAGTCCTGACTTTTCAGCAATTTTAGAAAGACCGGTCCAAAAACACATTATCCCAAGCATTGACATACAAAGCTCAACGCCTTGCGTGCATCCGTCGATAGCCCCCTTTGTGACGGAGTCAATATTTCCTGTCAGAAAACCCGTTAAAAGAGAAAGCAGAATCATTCCCGCCCAGATATAATTTAACATTAAAATCACCTGTTCTAATTATATTAAAAAATTTTAAAAGTATTACAATGATGAATTATGCTGTTCTTTGTCAACAAAATAAGATAAACTGTTTTTTCGTGGCATATTTTGAGATATTTTGCATACGGAAAAATTTGAATTTTGAAAAATTCTATGTTAAAATATTTATAAATGGTAAAATTTCCCAATTAAGGAGGATAACAAATGATAACGAAAATGGTATTTAAAAAAGCGGTTTTAGAGAGGGAGCAAAATAAGATATATGAAATAGAAATTGATAAGATTGTGCCAAACCCCTGTCAGCCGAGGAAAATAATTAATGAAAATGAACTAATGGAGCTTGCGCAGTCTATAAGGCAGTATGGACTTATTCAGCCAATAGCCGTAAGGCAGACTGAAAAGGAGAGATATGAGCTTATATCGGGGGAAAGACGGCTCCGTGCCTGTAAAAGGATAGGATATGCAAAAATTCCTGCAATAGTTATTGATGTAATGAGAACAGATAGTGCAATCCTTGCTATAATTGAAAATATTCAAAGAAAGGATTTGGATTTTCTGGAGGAAAGCGAGGCTTATGCATCACTTTTAAATGAGCATGGGCTGACACAGGAAGAGCTTGCGGAAAGGCTTGGGAAAACTCAGTCAACTATTGCGAATAAGGTAAGGCTTCTCCGTCTCGCCCCGCATATAAGAGCAATGATAAGGGAATACGGTCTTGGCGAGCGCCACGCGCGGGCGTTACTTAGATTGCCTGATGACAAACTTCGCCTGAAAGCTCTTAAAACCATAACGGAGCGGAACCTAAATGTGACAAAAACAGAGGAATATGTGGACAGGCTTTTAGAGCCTGAGGAAAAACCAACCCCAAGAAAAACAGGCGTACGGGTCTTTAAAGATGTGCGAATTTTTGCCAATACAATAAGGCAGGCTGTAGACATTATGCAAAGGTCAGGGGTGGATGCGGAGGCCGTTAAAACGGAGAACGAAGAATTTATCGAATACAGCATAAAAATTCCAAAAAAAATTAAAGAACCTGTATAAATTTTCTTTCACGGGTGAATAATCCTTACTGTGGAGGTGTTACATTGAACAAGAATAAAAAAACGAAAAAATCAAAGCTCAATGTCAAAGGAATTATATTAAGTAAGGGGTTTTACATAACCCTCGCCACACTGATTATTGTTTTTGGGACGGCGGCGGTTGTGAGGAAACTTACCGGAAATTTGAAGGTGGAAAAGCCGTCTTTTGATGAGGTTGCTTGGACTGAAGCGACAGAAAATGTAAGTATTGAAAATAATGAGGCGGATTTAGAGCGGTCTTTAGAGGAAATATATTATGACCCCAATGAAATTGAGGAAATTCCCCAGATGACACAGCCGACAGCCTTGGTAAACAATGAAATGACAGAAGAACAACTGATTGAAAAGATAGGTATGTCTTTTCCTGTTGATGGGGAGATAATAAGAAAACATTCTCCCGACGAACATGTTTATTATAAGACAATGAACGATTGGAGAACTCATAACGGTATCGACATTGCTGCAGAAGAAGGAATGGTTGTTTCTGCGGCGGCAGACGGTGTTGTTGAAAAGGTCTATGAAGACAATAAACTGGGAATAGTGGTTGAAATAGGCCATGAAGACGGAATAAAAACCCGTTATGCAAACCTTGAGGATATAAACTTTATTGAGGTGGGCAGAAAGGTTGCAAAAGGGGATGCCATAGGCTCAGTCGGAAAATCCTCTATAATAGAAGGAAAGGATAAATCCCATATCCACTTTGAAGTAATCAAAAATGATGAAAGCTGTGAACCCTCCGAATATATTAAAATATAAAGAAAGCTGTCTCACTTTTGGTGAGACAGCTTTCTTTTTTATCAAATAAAAAAACCGTACAAAATTTTGTACGGTTTTGGTGGAGGGAGATGGATTCGAACCATCGAAGCGAGACGCAACAGATTTACAGTCTGCCCCCTTTGGCCACTCGGGAACCCCTCCATAAAATGGAGCTGGTGATGGGACTCGAACCCGCAACCTGCTGATTACAAATCAGCTGCTCTGCCAATTGAGCTACACCAGCTTACCAAACTATTTACTCGGTCAACGCGACCGACAAATGATATGATAACATAAACTTGTCTGTTTGTCAATACTTTTTTTAAAAATTTTTTTAAAAATTATGATTTATATTATATCTATTATTTGGCTCAAATCCTTATAGAGATAAAGGGACCCGCAAATGACGGTCAGACCGCTTAAATCTGAAAGTGCATCTTCAATTTTTTTGTATGCTGTTGCATTAAATCCTTTCTCTTTGGCAACCTTTGCAAGATTTTCAGCGCTCTCCGCTCTGGGATTATCAAGAACTTTAACCGTGCGCAGATTGTTATAGCCGTTTTCTTTCATAATGTCAAGCATTTCTCCGTAGGACTTATCCTGCATAACCCCCATAACAAAAGTGGGATTTTCCCTTGGGAAATACCTTTTAAGTGAGGTCATAAGTGCATTCATACCGTTGTTGTTATGGGCGCCGTCATAAAGTGTGATTGGATTTTCTTTAACGATTTCGAGCCTGCCCATATGTTTGGCAATTTTTATGCCGTTTCGTATAAAGTCTTCAGGAATTTTAAGAGCCAGAGCCGTTTCGATTGCCAAAGATGCGTTTTCAATCTGTGCAAAGCCACCTAAACCCAAGGTTATATTTTCTATATTTTTATAGGAAAAAGTTTCGTATATCCTGTCAAATCCACGGGGGATTGCACTTTCAGTTATAACTAACGGGCAACCCTTCTCACAGCACACGGATTTTAATACAGATGTCACTTCGTCGGCTTGATTAATGGTTATGACCTTTGAACCGCTTTTAATTATGCCTGCCTTTTCCCCGGCAACTGCGGAAAGAGTAGAACCGAGATATTCTGTGTGGTCAAGGGCAATTCGTGTTATAACTGCAATTTCGGGCGCAGGGATGACATTTGTTGCATCTCTTGTTCCGCCAAGACCTGTTTCAAGGATAACATAATCACACTTTTGCTCTTTAAAATAGCAAAACGCCGCCGCAGTCCAGATTTCAAAAGGAGTAGGCATTTCGCCAAGATTTTCTTTAACCTTTTCCGCCGCCAATTTGACGGTTTCCATAAGCCGTTTCATATCTTCTTCGGAAATATCCTTGCCGTCAATATTTATTCTTTCGCAAACACTAATCATATTTGGGGAGGTATATTTCCCTGTTTTATATCCCGCACAAGTCAGAATATTTTGCAAAAATGCACATACAGAGCCTTTTCCGTTGGTGCCTGCAATGTGGATAAATTTAAGGTCGTTTTGCGGATTTCCAAGAATTTCCGTAAGTGCAGTTATGCTATTAAGGCCCAAACGGGCAACAGCTTGAAAACTGTTGGCAAATTTTAAGAAGTTACTCATTTTTTAGCCCTCCGACTCTTTTAAGCATAGCCATAAAGCGGTTGCTGAATATAAAAAACACAAGCTGAATAATGGCTTTTATTGTTCCTGCAGGAAGCCTTATTATAACCGCCGATATAAAATCGGGGAAATAGCCTGCCTTGAGCAAAACGGCTGTGCTTAAAAAAATGTCTGATAAAAATATGATTGCAGTACATATAATACATCTAAAAATATGTGATTTTGAATTTGGAGCGCGGTTATAGAAGAAAATGCCGTAAATAAATCCAACAAAAAACTCCAAAACCGTGAGTAATGGCAGAGGAGCACCCGAGGGCACAAGGAAAACATTTATAAGGTCGCCGAGAGCACCGCAAAGTCCGCCAAGCCATGGCCCGAAAAGGGCGGAGGCAACAAAAACGGAAATAAATTTCAATGGGATTTTGATGGCGTCACCAATTCGGAAAGTGCAGAAAATTGCAAGAATTGCGGTGATTGCCACAAGCATTGATAAGGCGCATAGCTTATACACTGAAAACTTTGGAAACTTTAAGATATTTTTCATAGAAAAACCCTTTCTGTAATCGCTACAAAAAGGGTATAATATACGGATTTTGCAGCAACGGAATGCGGAAACGGCACCGCAAGCAAAAATGCTTTTCGTAAGAAAGGCAACTTCCCGTCCTTTCTTCACTTAACGCGCAGTTTCCTACTTTGCAACGAAGAAATTTTACCATAAGTTAAAGAATATGTCAATAGATATGCGGATTTATATTGAAAAAATATATTTTATGTGATAGAATGTAAATACATATGGATTGTTACAGGTTGAATATAGCCAGGAGGATATATTATGAGAGAAGAAGTTATAAAAGCTGTTGAAGAAAATAAGATTGTTACCATTGTAAGAGGAGTTGATAGTGAAAAGCTCATTCCTCTTGCAGAGGCGATGTATAAGGGCGGAATACGTCTTCTTGAGATTACGTACAGTGCCAACGGAAGCACAAGTGACGAGGAAACGGCGAAAGATATTGAAAAGCTTGCAAAACATTTTGAGGGCAGAATGTTTATTGGGGCAGGAACGGTTATAACGGAAAAACAGGTTGAACTTACAAAGAAAGCAGGAGGGCAGTATATTATTTCTCCCGATACCTATGAAAAGGTTATAAGAAAAACCCGTGAGCTTAATATGGTTTCAATCCCCGGAGCGTTTACCCCAAGCGAAATCCAATCAGCATACAGATACGGTGCAGATTTTATTAAGCTGTTCCCCATAAAAAATATGGGAATTGACTATGTTAAGATGGTAAAAGCGCCGCTCTCTCATATAAAATTTCTGGCTGTTGGCGGAATTGAGACCCATAATATGGCTGATTATTTAAAGGCGGGTGTTTGCGGGTTTGCTATTGGTGCAGGGATTGTTAATAAAAAGCTGATTGATGCTAACGACTTTGATGCCATAACAGAGCTTGCAAAAAAATATACAAAAACGATTGAAGATGTGATTAATTAAGAGTGGGTGGTAAAAGATGAAGATTATAACCATAAGCCGTGAGTTTGGGAGCGGTGGAAGAGAAATAGGAAAAAGACTTGCGGATGAGCTTGGGATTGCCTATTATGACAGGGAGATTATTTCAGAAATTGCGAAAAACGGCGGAAAAGCTGATGATATTCCAACAAAAGAAGAGCTTAAGGAATACAGCGTGTCCTTTGGGCAGACCTTTTCTTCATTGGCCTTTTTTGGAAACAGTGCGGTTAATATGATAGTCAAGGAACAGAGGATTATCAGGAACATTGCGAAAAAGGGCGAGGATTTTGTTATTGTGGGCAGAAGCGCCGATGTTATTCTTAGAAAGTTTAAGCCCTGTAATATCTTTGTTTATGCCGATATGCCTGCTAAAATTAAACGATGCAAGAAACGTTTTGAAAAGGGAAAGGCACTGACGGAAAAGGAGATTGAGAAGAAAATCAAGCAGATTGACAACGCCAGAAAAAAGCATCATGACCTTGTAAGCACGGAAAAATGGGGCGATAAAAAGGGCTACAATCTAATGGTTAATACGGCTGGGATTGAGATAAAAAGTCTTGTTGGGTCGGTTAAATCATTTGTTGACTCATTTTTTGAGACCAGAAAATAAAAGTGAAAAAGTTCTCGAAAGAGAGCTTTTTTTATTAAAACTCTTGCATTTGACAAAGAATTGTTATATAATATATCCGTGTGTATAAAAAAATCAGAAAGGGTGTTATACATTTGAAAAATCAAGAAAAAACTATGGAAAAAATCGTTGCCCTTTGCAAAGGCAGAGGCTTCGTTTATCCGGGTTCCGAGATATACGGCGGACTTGCAAATACATGGGATTACGGTCCCCTTGGTGTTGAACTTAAGAACAATGTTAAAAAGGCTTGGTGGAAGAAGTTTATCCAGGAAAGCCCATATAATGTTGGTCTTGACGCTGCGATACTTATGAACCCTGAAACTTGGGTTGCATCAGGTCACGTTGGCGGATTTTCCGACCCTCTTATGGACTGTAAAGAATGTAAGGCGAGATTCCGTGCAGATAAGCTTATCGAAGATGCGGCAGGGGTTAGCGCTGACGGCTGGTCCGATGAAAAAATGATGGAATACATCAAGGAAAATCAGCTTCCTTGTCCTGAATGCGGAAAGCATAATTTTACAGATATCAGAAAGTTTAATCTTATGTTTAAAACTTTCCAGGGCGTTACAGAAGATTCAAAGAACGAAATCTTCTTAAGACCTGAAACTGCACAGGGTATTTTTGTAAACTTTAAGAATGTTCAAAGAACATCAAGAAAGAAGGTTCCGTTTGGTATCGGCCAGATTGGTAAGTCTTTCAGAAACGAAATAACACCGGGTAACTTCACATTCAGAACCCGTGAGTTTGAGCAGATGGAGCTTGAGTTTTTCTGCAAGCCGGGAACAGACCTTGACTGGTTTAAATACTGGAAGGATTTTTGCAAAAACTGGCTCTTATCTTTGGGTGTTGCCGAAGAAAATATTAAGATGCGTGACCATGACCCTGAAGAATTATCTCATTACAGCAACGCAACAACCGATATCGAGTTTATGTTCCCCTTTGGTTGGGGCGAGCTTTGGGGTATCGCTGACAGAACAGACTTTGACTTAACACAGCATTCAAACCACAGCGGGGAGAAGATGGAATATAATGACCCTGAAACTAACGAAAAATATATTCCTTATTGTGTTGAGCCGTCCCTTGGCTGTGACCGTGTTACACTTGCATTTATGGTTGAGGCCTATGACGAAGAAGTTGTTGACGCTGAAAAGAATGATGTAAGAACAGTTATGCACTTCCATCCGGCACTTGCTCCGGTTAAAGCTGCGGTTCTTCCGCTTTCTAAAAAGCTTTCAGAGGGAGCAGGAAAGGTTTACAGTATGCTCGCTGGGGAGTTTATGTGTGAATATGACGAGGCAGGAAGCATCGGTAAGCGTTACCGTCGTCAGGACGAAATTGGAACCCCGTTCTGTATTACTTATGACTTTGACTCCGAAGAGGATAATATGGTAACAGTCCGTCACCGTGACTCCATGGAGCAGGAGCGTGTTGCAATTGACAACCTTGTTGCATACATCAGTGAGAGAATAAAATTCTAAAATTTAGCGGAGGTTATTATGGATTTTGACAAGATATATGGTCATGACGGAATTAAATCCGTTCTTATAAATTCAGTTAAAGCCTCCAGAATAAATCATGCTTATATTTTTGAAGGGCAAGCGGGCGTCGGACGGTTATCTGCCGCCCTTGCCTTTTCAAAGGCAATTCTTTGTGAGAATAAACAAGGCGGACTGCCTTGCGGTGTGTGCAAAAGCTGTACTATGGCAGAGGCACTTTCCCATCCCGATATAAGAATTGTAAGTAATGAGCTTTATGACGAAAGCTCAACATCTAAAGATATATTAGTCGGAACAATCCGCGAAATGAAAAAGGAGATTTATATAAAGCCTTTTTATTCGGAGCGGAAAATTTATATTGTGCCAAAGGCGGAAACGATTAATGAAACGGCGCAAAACAGCCTTTTAAAGGTCTTTGAAGAACCGCCTGAGTACTGCACAGTAATACTCATTACGGATAATATCAATGCATTTTTACCAACGATTTTGTCCCGTGCAGTTAATATAAGTTTTAATGCTCTTCCAAGAGAAACGGTTGAAAAATATCTTATGGATAATTTTTCGGCGTCGGAAGAGATAATAAAAACAAAATCCGCTATGAGCGAGGGGAGTATTGGGAATGCCATTTCTCTTATGAGCGATGAAAAAGCGGACAGTGACAGAAACTTGATTATAAATGAAATATGCCGTTTGTCATCGTCTTCGGGAAAAAATCTTTATGACATTATTAAAAGTCTTAAAGGGTTTTCGCAAAATCCCGAATTTATGATGAAAATAATAACAATGTGGTTCCGCGACTGCCTTTATTTTATGCAGGGCGGGGAGATTGTTAATCTTGATAAACAAAATGAACTTGAAAAATTCTGCGGAAGTATGACCAAGGATGCCCCTTTTCATCTTTTGGACATTGCTGTCCGCTATACCAGATATATAAAACAAAGAGGCAGGTTTTCGCTACTTGTAAACTGTATGCTTCTGGAATGTTGGGAGGTTTTGTATGACAGAGATAATTGGAATAAGATTTAATACTGCAGGGAAGATATATTACTTTGCTCCAAACGGCAAACAAGCTGATGTTGGGATGGGTGTTATTGTCGAAACTGCAAGAGGGGTTGAATTTGGGACTGTTGCAATTGCCAATAAAATGGTGGATGAGAGCGAGGTTGTTCAGCCACTTAAGCCAATAACAAGGATTGCCACAAATGCTGACTATAACCAGCTTGAGAAGAATAAGGAAAAGGAACAAGAGGCTTTTCGTATTGCAAACGAGAAGATTATAGAGCATAAACTTGATATGCACCTTGTTAATACAGAATATACCTTTGACGGAAGTAAAATTCTTTTTTATTTTACAGCCGAGGGCAGAGTGGATTTCCGCGAGCTTGTAAAAACCCTTGCGGGAATATTTAAAACAAGGATTGAGCTTCGCCAGATTGGTGTCCGTGATGAGGCTAAATCGCTTGGTGCAATCGGAATATGTGGAAAAACTCTCTGCTGTTCAACTTTTTTAAGCGATTTCCACCCCGTTTCAATTAAAATGGCAAAGGAACAGGGTCTTTCACTTAATCCTACGAAGATATCGGGAGTTTGCGGAAGACTTATGTGTTGTCTTGAATATGAGCAGAATGTCTATGACGAAATGCTTAAAGTGGTTCCGCCAAAGGGTTCTTTGGTTGAATGTGCTGACGGAAAGGGCGTTGTTATTGAGTCTGAAACCTTAAAGGCAAAAGTTAAGGTTAAATTCGGAAACGATGACGATATGGTTATAAGACAGTATGACGCTAAGGATGTCAAGGTTTTGAAAAAGGGAAAAGCTCCAAAGGATGATGAGGAAATCCCTGAAGATATTCCGGAGGACTAAAAGGTGGGAAGAACATATAACGGTAAGGCAAAGCTTCTTTATCTTGCGAAAATTCTCCTTGAAGAAACTGACGAAAACCATCCGCTGTCTACCACGGAAATCCAGAGAAGACTTGAAAATTGCGGATTTTCCGTTGAAAGAAAGGCACTTTATGATGACCTTCAAACCCTGGAGGATTTTGGGCTTGATGTCCAAAAAATTAAATCAAGGGCAAACCTCTATTTCGTGGGGGCGGATAATTTTGAACTTCCCGAGCTTAAGCTTTTGGTTGACAGCGTTCAATCCTCTAAATTTATAACCGAGAAGAAAAGCGAAGAGCTTATCGGCAAGCTTGAAAAACTGACAAGCAGATATAATGCCAGTCTTCTTCAAAGACAGGTCTTTGTGTCGGGCAGGGTCAAAACCTCAAATGAGCAGATTTATTATAATATTGACGCAATCCACGAGGCAATTTCGAAAAACCGAAAAATTTCCTTTAAATATTTTGAGTGGACCGTGGATAAGAAACAGGAATTTAAGCGAGACGGTGAAAAATATGTTCAGTCGCCAGTTGGTCTTTCCTTGGTGGATAACAATTATTACTTGATTGCATATAGC
>JAZRTD010000104.1:0-1636 GCA_045651845.1 Clostridia bacterium
AAGCCAGTCAACAAAGGAATATAAAACTTCCATATCGTTACTGCTGAGCAGCTTGCCGAGAATTTTCTCCGCCTGCTTAAAAAGATGGGATATATCTTTATTTTTAGCGGCGGCACCGTCAATTTCCGTGTGAGTGTATGAAGGCCTTGAAGAGATAATCGACTTAAGCTGAGTCTCTGATTTCTTAGGAGCATTCTCTGTAAAAATATAGCCGTTTTCAGAGAGCGCAATAAGCCCCTCCAATGCCCAGTAGTCAAGGGCAGCACGGATTTTCGCTATCTTCACGTCAAGAACCTCTGAAAGCTCCTGGGGAGTATAGACGGTTTTATCTTTTTTATATTTACTAAGTATATAAATGTAAATTTTCAAATATTCGGGTTTAGAAAATCTACCCCATTTTTCAACAAATTCAAAGCTTAACTGGAATCCGTCAGCCATACTTTCACCCCCTATTTTCCAACACAGAATTTCTCAAATACCTGATTAACAATTTCCTCCTGAACGGTTTCACCCGTAATTTCACCAAGCCCCGATGCAGCATCCTCCAAATCAATATAAAGGAGGTCCTTGGGCATACCCATAGTAAGTCCGTTTTGGAGATTTTTAAGGGCAGCTTTGGCCAAAACAAGACAATCTCTGTGACGGCGGTTGGAAATTCTGATTTCATCAGATGAGGAGGGGGCAGAAACAAATTTACTGCAAATTCTGTCCTCAAGAGCGGAAATTCCCGATTGCTCGCCGTCCTTCGGCAGGGCAAGAGGAATAATATCCTCTGGTAAAATCCCGGTTTTTTCTGATATATAAGAAGAAGATAGAACGGTTTTCTTATCCTGTTTGTTTAAAACAATAATAACATTTTTCCCTTTTAGATTTTCAAGAATTTCAGCGTCTTCAACTGAAAATTCCTCTGATGAATCAAGCACAAAAAGCACAAGGTCAGCCTCTTTTATGCTTTCCTTTGCCCGCTCAATTCCGATTTTTTCAACAATGTCAGAGCTTTCACGAATACCTGCCGTGTCACGGAGAATAAGGGCAAGTCCGCCCATATTGACATATTCCGAAAGAGTGTCCCGTGTGGTTCCAGGGATATCGGTAACAATGGCTCTGTCCTCTTTTAATAGAGCGTTAAGGAGCGAGGATTTTCCAACGTTTGGTCTGCCCACAATTGCGGTTAAAACGCCCTCGCGGACAAATCTGCCCTTTTCAAAGCTACCTATAAGGGTGTCGGTTTCATCGCTTATCTCTTTAACCTCGGTCAAAAATTCTTCGTCTTCAATTTCGTCAATTTCATCAGGAAAATCAGCGGTTGCAGAAAGCCTTGCCGCAAGGGCAAGAACTCTGCCTCGTAGGAAAGAAATCTTTTTGGCAAGCTTTCCCGAAAGAGAAGCTGCTGCATCATAAACTCCAAGACGGGACTTTGCGTCAATCATATCCATAACGGCTTCCGCCCCCGTAAGGTCGGTTTTTCCGTTAATAAAGGCGCGGCGGGTAAATTCCCCAGGCTCCGCCTGACGGATTCCCAAATCCGAAAGTTCGTCCATTATAAGCTTTGCCGCCATAGCGCCGCCGTGACAATGAATTTCAACAACATTCTCCCCGGTATAGGATTTAGGGGCAAGCATTAAAACAACTAAAG
>JAZRTD010000105.1:0-1087 GCA_045651845.1 Clostridia bacterium
TTGTTTTATGAAAAAATATGTTTGTTTTAATTATTGAATATCGGCGGGAAATATTATAAAATCAAGTTAAATTCATATTTGGAGGTAAATCTATGAATAATTTTTTTGTTAAATATCTTGACGGAACAAGTGAATACATAAAAGGAACGGAAAAAGCTTTAAACGACAATGTGACAGAGCTTTCTTTTTGTGAAAAGCTTGACTATGAAAAAGTTGAATATGTGGAATTACAGCTTCACAAGGAAGAAATTTTCTTTGGGGATGATGGATTTTATCTTGTTCAGGCGGGAAATACTTTCTGCGATAACAATGATTACGGAATCGGTTATTTTGCGGAAAAAGAAAACGGAGAATATATCCTTCGCCACATTATAACACCCGTTTTTGGAATAAATCACAATAAAAACGCAGTTCTTTCAATTGTTACGGGGATGGAAATGGATGTTTGCCAATACATCAAAATTGAGGACGGAAAATATTTTATATGCGCAAGATTTGAAATAAACGGAATTGCGCCTTATGAAAATATAAAAATTGAATTCCATAAGCTTTCTGATGATGCTGACTATAACGATATGGCAAGGGAATACAGAAAATATATTTTAGATAACGGATTTGTTCCTATTAAGGACAGACTTACCCCAGAGCTTAAATATTCTGTTGATAACCCTAACGTAAGAATAAGAATGGGCTGGAAACCTGTTCCTTGTCAGATTGCCGAACAGACCCCCGAAAACGAGCCTCCTGTTCACGTTGCCTGCACCTTTGATGATGTAATAAAGGTTATGGAGTCTTATAAAAAGAACGGCATTGACGGAGCGGAACTGTGTCTTGTTGGCTGGAATATGAAGGGTCACGACGGCAGATGGCCTCAAATCCTACCTGTTGAGGAAAGCCTTGGCGGAGAGGAAAAGCTTAAAGAACTTATAAAACGTGCAAACGAGCTTGGCTTTGCAATCACTTGCCATACAAACAGCACGGATTTATATTCTGTTTCTGAAATATTTAACGAAGATGACGTTGCTCTTCTTCCAAACGGAGAAAAGAGCGTTGAAGCTGTTCGTTGGGGCGGAGGAAGAACATATAA
>JAZRTD010000106.1:0-7652 GCA_045651845.1 Clostridia bacterium
AAATTTTTCTCTAAAGAGAGCAACTGTATATTCATAAAGCTCATTTGCCTTATCAGGAGGTGCCGCCTCAATAAAGCTTGGACGGTTGCCTTTTCTGCAGTTGGCATAAAGAGTAAACTGGGATATAACCAAAATTTCCGCATCAATATCATTAGAACTTAAGTTTGTTTTTCCATCCTCGTCTTCAAAAATCCGCATACCTGAAATTTTGTCAACTATCTTCTGAGCAACCTTTTCGTTATCTTCCTGACCGACGCCAAGAAAAACCAGAAGTGCCTGACCGATTTGGCCAACAATTTTCCCCTCAACTTCAACCGAGGCATTTTTAACTCTCTGAATAACCGCTTTCATAATATCTCCAATCAAAACGGACTAATCCGTTTTTGGCGCACAACAAAATAAGTGTGTTTTGAACACACACTTATTTTACCACAAACTTCCGTTTTAGTCAATCATTTAATTTATTATTTCATTATAGGAATCGGACAGGGTTTTACAGGATGCCAGAAACTTTTCTTTTTCTTCCTTTGTTAAATCAATTTCCAAAATCTTGCCAATACCGTTTCTCCCTATTATACAAGGAATCCCTACATACACCCCGTTTTGACCGTACTCACCCGTAAGCTTTGCAGAAACCGTCAAAACACTGTTCTCGTTTCCGAGAATTGCTTTAGTTAATCTAACCATTGACATTCCTATTCCGTAATAGGTTGCATTTTTGGCTTTTATAATGGTATATGCCGAGGTTCTGACCTGTTCGCTGATTTGTTCCAGCTCATCAATGGAATACTGATTGTTTTCCTTGCAAATATCCGTTACTCTTTTCGTTGAAAGAAGAGCTTGAGACCACGGGACAAACTCCGTATCCCCGTGTTCTCCCACAACGTAGCCATGTATATTTCTCGGGTCAACAGAAAAATATTCCCCAACCATATACCTAAGCCTTGCTGTATCTAAAATTGTTCCCGTTCCAATAACCCGCTTTGAGTTAAACCCTGAACATTCTTGAACAACACGAGTCATAATATCAACGGGATTTGTGGCAACAACTATAATCCCCGTAAACCCCGATTCCATTAAGCTCTTTGTAACACTTTTCAGAACCGAGGCATTTCTTTGAAGTAAATCAAGTCTTGTTTCTCCCGGTTTTTGTGCAACTCCCGCACAAATAACCGCAATATCCGCATCCCGGCATTCCTCATAATCTCCTGCAAGTATGCGCATATTACTCACTGCAAAAGGGACTCCGTGGTTTAAATCCATCGCCTCCCCCATGGCCCTTTCACGGTTTATGTCAATTAACACCAATTCATCACAGGCACCCTGATTAAGCATTGCATAAGCATAGCTCATACCAACCATACCTGTTCCGATTATGGCAACCTTTCTTTTTTCTAAAAATGACCAAGTTTTCAATATCCTCACTCCTTGTATTGTATTATGCTCTAAAACCTGTTTTTTATTATAACAAAACTTTTTTAAAAAAATATAGTGCATTTTTATTTTTTTTATGATATAATTATTATGTATGTTAAAATAACACTAAAAGGAGCTATTTTTATGATAGATTTTTTTGAGATTATAAAGTCAATAATATTAGGTATAATACAGGGCATAACAGAATGGCTTCCTATAAGCAGTACAGGTCACCTCATTCTGGTTAACCAATTTTTAAACCTTGATTGCAGTGAAGATTTTATGAATATGTTCAAGGTTGTAATTCAGTTTGGCTCAATTCTTGCAGTCGTTCTTCTTTATTTTAATAAGCTAAACCCCTTCTCTCCAAAGAAAAGCAGTTCCCAAAAAAGTGAGACCTGGTCTCTTTGGTTTAAGGTTATCGTGGGGGTTATCCCTGCCGCAATTATCGGTTTCCTGTTTGAAGATATAATCGACCATTATCTTTCAACTCCCTATGTTATCGGTCTTGCCCTTTTGATTTACGGAATATTCTTCATTCTTATTGAAAATCAGAAAAAAACTCCGAAATTCAATGAACTTTCAGAGCTTACATATAAAACTGCATTTTTAATCGGCTGTTTTCAGGTTTTAGCCCTTATTCCCGGAACCTCCCGTTCAGGCTCCACCATTTTAGGCGCGGTTCTTTTGGGAACAAGCAGAGGAATTGCTTCCGAATTTTCATTTTTCCTTGCAATCCCCGTTATGTTTGGGGCAAGCGCACTGAAAATGCTTGGATTTGGATTTAATTTAACCCCGCAGGAATGGATTGTTTTGATTACGGGAACCATTGTTTCTTTCCTTGTTTCTATATTTGCAATCAAATTTCTTATGGGATATATCAGGAAACACGATTTTAAAGCGTTTGGTTATTACCGTATAATTTTAGGAATTATTATTCTTGTTTATTTTGGGATAAATCATCTCATATAACGGAAAGGTGTCACTATGGCAAACAAAAAGAGAAAAACTACGAAAAAACCCCAATCTGGGAAAGTAAATAAAAATCAGGGAACAGACAAATTTTTTACAAACGAAGTAAAAGGAATTTGTCTTATTGCCGTTGGTCTTTTTATTGGGCTTACATTCCTTTTTGACACAATGGGTATAGTCGGCGAATTTATAAGGAGTATTCTGTCCGGATTTTTAGGAAACGGTGCGCCCATTACCGCCCTGTTTATTATATGGATTGGACTTAACCTCTTTATTGACAAGCGTGAAAAGACACAAAGCTATAAGCTCTGGCTGTTTATCGCTCTCACTTTATCAACCTCGCTCCTTTGTGCCCTGATAGACAACCAGACATCTGTTTCATCATTTAACTTCTCCTCCCTTTATTCCCGCGGAAACGCAGGAGTCGGCGGAGGTATACTTGGCGGCGGAATTTCTGTTCTCTTATGCAGTCTTATAGGGGAAATCGGATTATGGATATTCTCTGTTGCTGCACTGTTAATTTTATTCCTTATTCTAACAGGGGTATCTTTAGGAAAGCTTTGCCGTGCATTAGGGCTTAAGGTTTCTAAAAAATCAAAGGATTTAAGCAAGGCGGCAAAGGAACACCGAGAGGCCAGAAAAATTGAACGGGAAAAGGAAATAGAAAAGAATGATGACGATGATAATCTTGTTCCTTTATCTCCAACTCTCAATATTTCCGATGATGACCTTGTCCGTAAGAATAAGAATTTTAGTAACGAGGAACAACCGATACCTGAAAACTCCACAACCTTTGTCCTGACCGAAGACGAATTTCCTCAGCTTAACGATTATCCTGATGAGTATGCTGATGAAATTGCGCTTCGCCCCGATGCACCATTCCATCCAAAGGATATTTCAACAGGGGTCCTCACTGCCGTTAAACCAATACCAAGCACCCACACTTCTGTTTCTGAAAATGATAATTTAAGAGGTATACATACACCGCTTCCCGACAATGACGGAAACTTCAAAGAGGATAACGGGGATTTTGAACCGCCAACCCTTGAAAGTATGGAAGAAAAGCTTGATAGTGCAACACAGGAGGCAATAAACCGCGGAGTTCCGTTAGATCGTGCAGTTGAGGCGGGACAGCGTATCCAAAAGGGTGAAATTGTTGAAGCAACGCAGCAAATTGATAATCTTGCCTCAAAATCAATAGAAGAGACAAAAATCATAAACTATAAGATGCCTCCTCTGTCATTATTAAACAGAGGCCCTGCAAAAACGCAGAACAAAGCCTCTGTTAAAAATGAACTTGAGGAAAAGGCAAACAGACTTCTTGAAACTTTGAAAAGCTTCCACGTTGAAGCGAAAATCCTCAATATAACACAAGGCCCGTCAGTTACACGGTTTGAGCTTCAGCCGGGACTTGGCGTTAAGGTTTCAAAAATAACAAATCTTGCAAATGATATTGCTTTAAGCCTTGCCGCAACAGGTGTCAGAATTGAAGCTCCAATTCCCGGCAAATCTGCCGTGGGAATTGAAATTCCAAACGAAAACCCTGCGGCAGTGCATATCCGCGAGGTTCTGGATACTGACGATTTCAGAAACTTCAAGTCAAAAACCGCGTTTGCTTTAGGTAAGGACATAAGCGGCTCAACAGTTATTGCTGATATTGCTCAATTCCCCCATATTCTTATTGCAGGTGCAACAGGTTCCGGTAAGAGCGTATGTATCAACTCGCTTATAACAAGTATTTTATATAAGGCAAGGCCTGATGAAGTTAAGCTTATTATGGTTGACCCTAAAATGGTCGAACTTGGTGTTTATAACGGTATTCCTCATCTTCTTATTCCGGTGGTTACAAATCCGAAGCATGCGGCAGGAGCTTTAAATTGGGCAGTTGTTGAAATGAAACGCCGTTACACAGAGCTTAAAAACAATAAAGTAAGAAATATCGGCGGATATAACAAGCTTATGGAAGAAAACGGCACTCCTGAAATGAAGATGCCTGAAATCGTCATCATAATCGACGAGCTTGCTGACCTTATGGTTGCCGCTCGGAGTGAGGTTGAATCCTCCATTAACTCTCTTGCAGCATTGGCAAGAGCAGCAGGAATGTATCTTGTTATTGCAACCCAAAGACCATCCGTTGATGTTATAACAGGGGTTATTAAAGCAAATATTCCGTCAAGAATTGCTTTTGCCGTTTCGTCCCAGACGGACAGCCGAACAATCATTGATTCAGCTGGTGCGGACAAGCTTTTGGGTAAAGGCGATATGCTTTATTTCCCCCGCGGCGCTTCAAAACCCACAAGAATACAGGGGAACTTTTTGTCCGACGGTGAAATTGAGCAAATTATTGATTTTATAAAAAATCAATACGAGGCCGAGTATGATGAATCTATTATAGAACAAATCGAGCGTGAGCCTGATGAAAACTCTTCTGTTTCTGACGATATGCCCATAAGCGATGAGCGTGACGATTTATTTATAAAGGCTGTTGAAATGGTTATCGATTCAGGACAAGCATCCGTTGCTATGTTCCAGAGAAAATTTAAAATTGGTTACCAAAGAGCCGCACGGCTTGTGGACCGTATGGAAGAGCTGAATATCATCGGCCCTTACGAGGGAACAAAGCCCCGCCAGGTGCTTATGACAAGACAGGAATTTAACGAAATGCTTATGAGTGACGGTGAATAAATTCCCGCTAATACTGAATTTTTCGCAAAAAACCGCCATTTTAACAGATTTTTATTGTTAAGAATTAACAAGTGACTTTTTTAGTTTTTGTATAAGTTTAACAATCTTTTAAAAAAACGCCTAAAACTATGGAAATTTCGTCGAAAATAGTGTAGAATATATATAATTGTTAAGAAATACAATTAAATTTATATAATAAAAGGAGAGAATTAAAATGAACAAGCAAGAATTAATCTCAGTTATGGCTGAAAACGCTGGTCTTTCTAAGAAAGACGCTGAAGCTGCTCTTAAGGCTTTTATGGGCGCTGTTGAAGGTGCACTCGTTAAGGGTGACAAAGTTCAGTTAGTTGGCTTTGGTACATTTGAGGTTAGAGAGAGAGCTGCTAGAACAGGCAGAAATCCTCAGACTGGTGCTGAAATGAAGATTGCTGCTGCTAAGGTTCCTGCATTCAAGGCTGGAAGAGCTCTTAAAGATAAGATCAACTAATTATGACCTTATTTGAGGACGCCTTTGGGCGTCCTTATTTTTTATATAAAGGAGTTATTATGACAAGTTTTTCATACAAAACTTCAGGGGTTTGTTCACGGGAAATAACCTTTGATATTGAAAATAACATTGTTTCAAATGTACGCTTTATTATGGGTTGCAACGGAAACACTCAAGGGGTTGCCGCCTTATGCGAGGGAATGCAAATTGATGAAGTTATAAAAAGACTTCATAATATTAACTGCAACGGTCGAGGGACTTCCTGCCCTGACCAGCTGGCAAAAGCACTTATTAAAGCAAAAGAAAATATGTAGTACTAATAAAAGTGGCTGTGGCAAAATGAAATCATTTTGCCACATTTATTTTGGGGATTACCCCTCCGCCTTTGTTTATGCCGTTCTATTTATACTTTCAAGCCGTCTTATTTCCCGTATAAGATACTGCTCCAAAACCTGTTGCGACCTTATCTTATAAATGTAAAAATCCATAAGTCCCTGCTCGGTTACGTGATTATAATTTTCCATAGCCATTTCAAGCTCCTGACGAACCCTGCTCCTTTGTTCATAAAGTTGCTTTAATTCAATTTCTGCATTTCTGTTTTCCAAAGTTTTAGTTTTAATTAGTTTCTGAATAAATCCCAGACTTAATGCCTCTGTCATCTAATCTCCTCCTTTGCTTTTCTATATACAGTATATTCCAATCCCTACGGTTTTATTCCCATGCTCCATAATCCGATATATTTCTTCTTTTTCTATGGACAAACTCCAAAAAATATGATATAATATCAAATATTTTATATGCTACGGAGGTATTATTTATGGATGATAAAAAAAGGAGCAGTTTTACCGGCAAGGTAGGCTTCGTTCTTGCTGCTGCAGGGTCCGCAGTAGGTCTTGGAAATATATGGAGATTTCCATATCTTGCTGCAAAGTATGGCGGCGGTATATTTCTGCTTGTTTACCTGATTCTTGCAGTTACTTTCGGCTTTGCCCTGATGACAGCGGAAATTGCATTGGGAAGAAAAACGAAACTTAGCGCTATCGGTGCATTCAAAGCCTTAAACAGCAAGTTTGCTTTTGTCGGTTATCTCGCGTCCCTTGTTCCGATAATCATTTTGCCTTATTATTCTGTTATCGGCGGATGGGTTTCAAAATATCTTGTTATATTCCTTAGCGGAAACGGCGTTGATGCTGCGGCAAACGGTTTTTTTGACGGGTTTATAACCTCTTCAGTTGAACCGATCGGCTGGTTTCTTCTTTATCTCGGGCTGACCGCTTTGGTTGTTCTTTTGGGTGTTGAAAAAGGCATAGAGAAAGTCAGCAAGATTATGATGCCTGTGCTTGTTATTCTTTCAATTTTTATTGCAATTTACTCTATGTGTATGCCCGGTGCGTTTGACGGTGTTCTTTATTACATAACCCCTGATTTTAGCAAATTCTCAGTTACCACGGTTCTTGCGGCAATGGGACAGTTGTTTTATTCAATGTCTCTCGCTATGGGAATTATGATTACTTACGGCTCCTATATGAAAAAGGATGTTAACCTTGAATCTTCCGTAAGCAATATCGAAATTTTTGATACAGGAATTGCATTTATTGCAGGTCTTATGGTTGTTCCTGCAGCTTATGCCTTCAATAACGGTGACCCTGAAGGTTTGGGTAAGGGTGCAGGACTTATGTTCGATGTTCTCCCCAAAATTTTTGAAACAATGCTTGGCGGACAGATAATCGGTCTTTTATTCTTCATCCTTGTTCTTTTTGCCGCATTGACATCATCAATTTCCCTTATGGAAACAGTTGTTTCTATTTTCTGTGACAGACTTAAAATGGGACGAAAAACAGCGTGCCTCTCCGTATTTATTCTATCTGTTGTTTTGGGCGTTCCGTCAGCTTTAGGTTATGGTGTACTCGGCGGAGTTAAGGTTTGGGGCTTCTCATTCTTAGACTTCTTCGACTTTATCAGCAACAGTGTTATGATGCCGATTGTTGCATTCTTTACCTGTATATTTGTAGGGTACATCATAAAACCAAAGTCAATTATTGAAGAAGTTGAGCTTTCAGCAAAATTTAAACGCAAAAAGCTGTTTACCATA
>JAZRTD010000107.1:0-1272 GCA_045651845.1 Clostridia bacterium
AATGCTCCTTTTAAACGAAGCATTATCATTAAGAGAAGTTTTCGGGTGTGTTCTTATGTTTATTGCAATCATTCTTACCCAAATTCCACAAAAGGCGAAGGAGATATAATTTATGCTTGCAGTTATATTTAACACATTAACGGTTACAGGCGGCGGTCTTATTGTCCTTATGCTGAAAAACGGAATAAAAGAAAAATACAAAAATGTTATTATGACTGTAATAGGTCTTTGCACAATTGCTTTGGGAATAACCGAAATAATCAAGGGACAGAATTTCCTCGTTTTGATTTTATCTTTGATTTTCGGCACGGTTTTTGGAACATTAATTGACCTTGACGGGAAAATCAACTCATTGGGAGATTACTTATCTGCCCGCTTCTCTTCAAAAAACGGTAAGACATCCATAACTCAAGGCTTTGTGACTGCCTCGCTGTTATTTTGCATCGGCTCTATGACCATTGTCGGCTCTCTCCAGTCAGGAATAAGCGGTGACCACTCAATGATTTTCACTAAGTCGATTTTAGACCTGTTTTCATCTGCGATTCTTGCATCAAGTCTGGGAATCGGCGTTTTATTTTCAGCAATATTTGTCTTTTTGTTCCAGGGATTTTTAGTATTGCTTGCCACTTGGATTGCACCATTTTTATCCGAAGTTGTAATTGCAGAGCTTTGCTGCACAGGCGGTGTTATGATATTAGCTTTAGGACTTAATCTTATTAACCTCACCAAAATCAAGGTTGCAGATTTTCTCCCCGCCCTTCTATTTATACCAGTTATATCATACATTTTTTCGTTATTTATTTAATCTCGGAGGTACTATAAATGGATAATTGCTGTGAATATTGTATTAATTACGAATATGATGAAGAATTTGAATGTTATTCCTGCATAATAGATATGGACGAGGACGAAATTGCCCGTCTTTCATATTCACCCCGTAAGGTCTGTCCTTATTTTCGTCCAGGCGATGAATATACAATTGTGAGAAAACAAAACTAAAAAGGGACTTTTAAAAGTCCCTTTTTTCAGTTTAGATATTCAATCAAATAATCTATCGCCTCAAGATACCCCTCAAAGCCGTGACCGCTGATTTGAGTTATACAGCTTGCCTTTGTGACTGAAATTCTTCTGAATTCCTCTCTCTTATTTATATCGCTTATATGCACCTCAACGGTTGGAATTGATACAGCAGAAATGGCATCGGCAATTGCATAACTGTAATGAGTGTAAGCCCCCGGATTTATAACAATCCCGTCATAATTTCCAAGAGCA
>JAZRTD010000108.1:0-2106 GCA_045651845.1 Clostridia bacterium
GTTGCAATCGATGCCCCCCTTGATACTATAAACAAGCTGTCGGGGAAAATCGGTATGCTTGAGGGAATAACAACAAAAACAATCTATTCTAAAATTTAAGAAGGAAGAATTTATGTATAATCCAAAATCATTAAAAGCTGAGCAGTTTATAAGCCATCAGGAAATTCTTGACACTCTTGATTATGCGGAGGAAAATAAGAATAACATAGAGCTTATTGACGAAATAATTGCAAAGGCAAAGACTCTTAAAGGTCTTTCCCACAGAGAAGCATCTGTTCTTCTTGCCTGCGACATTGAAGAAAAAAATCAGGAGATTTATGCTCTCGCCGAGAAAATCAAAAAGGATATTTACGGAAACCGAATTGTTATGTTTGCGCCCTTATATCTTTCAAACTACTGCGTAAACGGCTGTGTTTACTGCCCTTACCACGCAAAAAATAAGACTATTCCAGGAAAAAAGCTTACTCAGGAAGAGGTTAAAAATGAGGTTATTGCTCTTCAGGATATGGGACATAAGCGTCTTGCGATTGAGGCGGGCGAGGACCCCGTGAACAATCCTATTGAATACATTTTAGAGTGTATAGACACAATTTACAGCATTAAACATAAAAACGGGGCAATCCGCAGAGTTAATGTTAATATTGCTGCAACCACCGTTGAGAATTACCGCAAGTTAAAGGATGCGGGGATTGGAACATATATATTGTTTCAGGAAACCTATCATAAAGAGAGCTATGAAACCCTTCACCCAACAGGTCCAAAGCATAATTACGCCTACCACACAGAGGCAATGGACAGAGCTATGGAGGGCGGAATTGACGATGTTGGTCTTGGTGTTTTGTTTGGTCTTGAGCTTTATAAATACGAATTTGCAGGACTTTTAATGCACGCCGAGCATCTTGAGGCGGTTCACGGCGTGGGACCTCACACTATAAGCGTGCCGAGAATTAAGCGTGCTGACGACATTGACCCCTCTGTTTTCGATAACGCAATTGATGATGATACCTTTGCGAAAATTGTGGCTTGTATCCGCCTTTCTGTTCCCTATACGGGAATGATTATTTCAACAAGAGAGTCAGAGGCAGTCCGCGGAAGACTTCTCCGCCTTGGTGTTTCCCAAATTAGCGGAGCGTCCAGAACATCCGTTGGCGGATATACCGACGAGGAGCGTCCTCACGACACAGAACAGTTTGATGTTTCCGACCAGAGAACTTTAGATGAGGTTGTCAGATGGCTTATGGAAATGGGATTTATTCCAAGCTTTTGCACTGCTTGTTACAGAGAGGGCAGAACGGGGGACAGATTTATGAGTCTTGCTAAGAACGGGCAAATCCAGAACTGCTGCCACCCCAACGCTCTTATGACTCTCAAGGAGTTTTTAAATGATTATGCAACAGAGGAAACCCGAAAAATCGGTAATGCCTTAATAGACAGCGAAACGGGAAATGTCCCTAACATAAAAACAAGACAAATTCTTCTTGAAAATCTTGATAAAATTGAGGGCGGAATGCGTGATTTCCGCTTTTAGGAGGGAATTTTATGAGCCTTAACCAAACCCCTAACGCTGACCGTGTTCATATCGGCATATTCGGCAGACGGAATGCAGGGAAATCCAGCCTGATAAATGCCATAACAAACCAGAATATTGCCGTTGTTTCAGATGTTTTGGGAACAACAACGGACCCGGTTTATAAGGCGATGGAACTTCTCCCTTTAGGACCTGTTATGATAATCGACACGCCAGGTCTTGATGATACGGGCGAGCTTGGTCAGCTCCGCGTCAAAAAAACCAACCAGGTCATAAATAAAACTGATATTGCTCTGGTCGTCATAGACAGCCAAAAGGGAATAACCGCCCTTGAAGAGGATTTAATCATCAGCCTTGAAAATAAAAAGATTCCGTATATTGTTGTTTACAATAAATCGGATTTATGTGATCTTGAAACCGATAACAGAGGAATTTTTGTAAGCTCTGTAACGGGCAAAAATATTGATAAACTTAAGGAAATGATTGCTCAAAAAGCGGTCAAAACTTCTGCGGAGTTTCCTATTTTATCAGACTTAATCGAGAAAGGCGACACCGTAATTCTTGTGACGCCCATAGAT
>JAZRTD010000109.1:0-1522 GCA_045651845.1 Clostridia bacterium
GTCCGTGACGGAATCCTTTGCCACACAGGCGACAAAAAGCCGTCAACTCCCGAGGGGAAAATTGTCTGCCTTGCGGATAAAATTGCCTATATAAATCACGACATTGATGATGCAATCCGTGCAGGTATTTTAAGATATGAAGAAGTTCCCAGAGAATATGCTGACCTTTTCGGGAAGAACCAGTCGGAGCGGATAAACACTATGCTAAAAAGCCTTGTTGAAAACAGCAAAGACGGGGATATCAGAATGAGTGATGAGATGTACTCTGCTATGATGGGACTTCGCAGTTTTATGTTTGAGAATGTATATTTTAATGAAACGGCGCTTGAAAATGAGAAAAAGGCGTTTATGATAATCAAAAATTTATATGAAAGATACAGAGCGGAGGGAAAAACCGAACAGGAAAGCATTGACTACATAGCAGGAATGACCGACAGGTACGCGATTTCCACCTTTGAGGAATTTTTTGTTCCAAAGTCCTGGCATATTTAAAAAAGGAAATTGACAAATTTGGTCGAAAAAGAAAAGTAAGCAAGAAAAAAGGAGGGCGTTTTATGGCAATGTCAGTTGAGTTTCAAAGCTTTTTAGACGAGCTAATCGATAAGAATGACATTGTTGAGGTTGTTTCAATGTATGCTAAGCTAAAACGCTCGGGCAGAACCTTTCGAGGTCTTTGCCCCATTCATAACGATAGGAAAAACCCGTCCTTATCAGTTGACCCCCAGAACAGACTTTTCAAGTGCTTCGGCTGCGGTGCAGGGGGAACTGTTATTCAGTTCATAATGGCAAAGGAAAATCTTGATTTTATGGAATCGGTCAAATTCCTTGCCCAACGGAGCGGAATGACTCTTCCTGAAAGGCAGACTCCTGCCGAGTCCCGTGAGGCGGCAATCCGCAGGGATAAGAAAGCGAGAATGCTCGAAATGCACAAAGAGGCGGCGAGATATTTCTATAAATGTCTTTGTGATAAGGAAAACTCGGTGGCTCTTGACTATTTGAGAAGAAGAAATCTTTCAAATGAAACCATAAAAAAATTTGGCATTGGCTATGCTCCGCAAAAAAGCGGTCTCGGACGATATCTTCGTGAAAAAGGCTTTTCGTTTGCCGAGGCGGAGGAAGCGGCTCTTATATATAAAGGAGATAACGGGCATTACGATAAATTCAGGGGCAGAGTTATGTTTCCGATTTTTGATATTCGGGGAAATGTCATCGCTTTTGGCGGAAGAACAATTTTTGAAGATAAGGCAAAATATATAAACTCCAACGGCTCCATTATTTATAACAAAAGCCAGACACTCTTTGCATTTAATTATGCAAAGGACTCCAAAAAGGATGAATTTCTGCTTATGGAGGGAAATGTTGATGTAATTTCGCTCCATCAGGCAGGTTTTGATAATGCAACCGCGTCACTTGGAACTGCGTTTACCCCTGAACAGGCAAGACTTATAAAAAGGTATAAAAACAAAGTGGTTTTGTGTTATGACTCGGATGAGGCAGGGCAAAAGGCGGTTTATGCCGCAGG
>JAZRTD010000110.1:0-1483 GCA_045651845.1 Clostridia bacterium
TGGTTCTCCTATAACGGGGATAAGCTGGGTCAGGGAAGAGAAAGCGTTAAAGCGATTCTCACCGAAAATCCTGAGCTTTGCGACGAAATTGAGGCAAAAGTGCGTGAAATGACAGGTCTTGAAGTTATGGAAGATTTGGGCGAAAATAGTTTTGCACCCATTCCAAAGCCTAAAAAGAAATGATTATAAAGGCGAAAAATTATGCTGCCTATTGCTTGGGGAAAAAGAATTATACTGAGCAGGAGCTTTATAAAAAGCTGTGCGAAAAGGGATATGAGGAATATGCGGCGGAAATTCTGGCGGAGTTTACAAAGGCGGGGATTTTAAATGACCGTGAATACGCGTATATGTATATTTCGGACGGCGTTAATATAAAGTATAAAGGTTTATTCAGACTTTCAAGGGAGCTTTTGGAAAAAGGAATTGATAAACGGATTATTTCCCAGGTGAGCGAGGAATTTTATGAGGCTTCTTATAACTCGCTTTTGGAGTTTGTCCGTGCTCATTACGGCGACGAAAAGATTTCCGACAGGAAAACTCTTGAAAAAATTAAGGCCCAGCTTCTTCGGAGGGGCTATAGCTATGAAGAAATAAGGAACTGTTTTGATGAATTCGATTGGAGTGACGCATATTGAAAAAGGTATCTTTGGTTAGCCTTGGTTGCAGTAAAAACCTGGTTGATGCCGAGCAAATGACGGGAATTCTTGAAAAAGAGGGCTATGAAGTTGTTTTAGACGAAGAGGACGGAGACATAATGATTGTTAACACCTGTGCCTTTATCGAATCGGCAAAGCAGGAGTCGATTGAATGTATATTTGAGCTTGCATCATATAAAAAGGACCATCCTGAAAGAATCCTAATTGTAACAGGGTGTATGGCTCAAAGGTATAAAGAAGAGGTTTTAACGGAAATCCCTGAGGTTGATGCAGTCATCGGGACAAATGATTTCCATAAGATTGCGGATATTATCCGTGAGGCAGAGGGAAAAAGAGGAATTTGCCACTGCAGTGGAGAAGAAAATGTGTACGAGGGGCTTCCAAGAAGTGTTTCAACCCCGTCTTATACGGCATATTTAAAAATTGCCGAGGGGTGTGACAACCGCTGTACATATTGTGCAATCCCATATATAAGAGGCAGATACAGAAGCAGAAAAATTGAGGATATAGTCCTCGAGGCAGAAAATCTTGTTTCGGGTGGTGCAAAAGAGCTTATTGTTATTGCACAGGATACCACCAGATACGGAATTGACTTATATGAAAAATATATGCTCCCAAAGCTTTTAAAGGAGCTTTGTAAAATCGACGGACTTACGTGGATAAGACTTCATTATTGTTATCCTGAGCTTGTTACAGATGAGCTTATTGATGTTATTGCAAGCGAGGAGAAAATCTGTAATTATCTGGATATTCCCATTCAGCATTGTAACGACAGAATTTTAAAGCTTATGGGAAGAAGAACCAATAAAGAACAGATAACAAAGCTT
>JAZRTD010000111.1:0-2959 GCA_045651845.1 Clostridia bacterium
GCAGGGGAGCTTTTTGACAGGCTTTCTTTAATAGGCGCTGATGCACTATTAAAGACTCTTGACAAAATTAAAGACGGAAGTATAACAAGAACTCCTCAAAACCATAATGAGGCAACCTATGCAAAAATGCTTGACAAGGAAACAGGGAAAATTGACTGGACAAAATCTGCAAAAGAGATATTTTCCTTGATAAAAGGTACAAATCCATACCCTGTTGCTCATACACTTTATAAGGGCGAGGTTTTAAAGATTTATACAGCAACTATCGGGGAACAGACCACTGCAGAACCGGGGACAATAACAGGACTTCCATCAAAGAAAATTCAGGTTGCCTGCGGAGACGGAGTTTCGCTTTTAATTTCTGAGGTTCAGCTTTTTGGCAAAAAAAGAATGGACACAGCAAGCTTTCTAAACGGAAATTCTGTTGATATTGGCGAAATATTATCTTAAAAGGAGAATATAAAATGTTTTTTTACGGAATTGACTCAACTTATATTATATTTGTTCTTCCTGCCTTGCTTGTTGCAATGTGGGCACAGTTTAATGTTAATTCAACCTTTAATAAGTTTAAAACTGTAAACAACAGACACGGTTATACTGCCCACGAAGTGGCAAGGAAAATCCTTGATATGAACGGACTGACTTATGTTAAAATCGAACGTGTTGCAGGGCATTTAAGCGACCACTTTGACCCAAGAACTAACATTGTCAGATTAAGCGACTCAACATACTCCAGCACATCTGTTGCCGCAATCGGGGTTGCAGCCCACGAGGTTGGGCATGCAGTTCAGCACGCAACAGCCTATGCCCCCATAAAAATTAGAAACAGCATTGTTCCCGTTGTTCAGATTTCGTCTTATGCGGCATTTCCTCTTGCCATTATAGGTATTATTCTGGCAAATGATTTTATGATTACGGCGGGTATAGTTCTATTCACCCTTACTGTGCTTTTTCAGCTTATAACGCTTCCTGTTGAATTCAATGCAAGCCGAAGAGCAATCAAAACTCTTGACACTGCATATATTTTAGACGGAAACGAGCTTAATGGTGCTAAGAAAGTTTTAAAGGCTGCGGCACTCACTTATGTTGCATCTGCTGCTGTTGCAATAGGAAACCTTTTAAGACTCTTGGTTTTAGCCGGCGGAAGAAGCAGAGATTAAACTATGAATGCAAGAGAAATTATCTTAAAAGCAATATACGAAATTGAGGAAAACGGCGGGTATTTTAACCATATTCTAACCGACTCTCTCTCAAAAACAGAGCCTTGCGACAAGGGCTTTGTTACTGAGGTTATTTACGGAATAATAGGGAATAAGCTTGCTCTTGACCATATACTCACGCAGTTTTCTTCTGTTAAGCTTAAGAAAATGACACCATGGGTTAAAAACATTTTAAGACTTGGGATATACCAGATGTATTATATGGATAAAATCCCCCACAGTGCCGCCTGCAACGAAAGCGTCAAGCTTTCAAAAAGATATGCCCACGCGGCGGCAGGTCGGTTTATAAATGGAGTTTTGAGAAATATTTCAAGAAATATTGAAAGTATTTCTTTTCCAGAAAAAGATACTCCTTTAGAATATCTTTCAATTAGATATTCCTTTCCTCTTTGGCTGACAGAAAGACTTTTATCTCAATATGGATTTGATAAGGCCGAAAGCTTTATGGCAGAGAGCAACAGCCCTCACAGCGTTAATCTTCGGGTTAACAGACTTAAAACCACGCCTTTAAAGCTTCTTGAAATTCTAAAAAGCGAGGGAATTAATGCTGAAATGTCCACAATTTTTGAGGACTGTCTTACTGTAAATGGGAAAATCAACATAGATAATTCACCCTCCTACAAGGAAGGTTTATATTCTCTCCAGAATTTAAGCTCATATAAGGCCGTTAAGACTTTATCCCCTAAAAAAGGCGATCTTATAATGGATATTTGTGCGGCACCGGGAGGGAAAAGTTGTGCAGCGGCAGAGATTATGGAAGATGAGGGAAAAATTCTCTCCTTTGACATTCATCCTCACAAGCTTCAATTGATTGATAACTCTGCAAAAAGATTGGGAATACATATAATTGACTCATCCGCTCACGATGGATGCAACCAGCTTCCCCAATATATTGGCAAGGCTGATAAAGTTATACTTGACGCACCCTGCTCAGGAATTGGCGTTATTCATAAAAAGCCTGACATTAAATGGACAAGACAGGAAAGTGATATCAATGAGCTTTCAAAAATTCAGAGAAAGCTTATTGAACCCGCCTCCGCTTATGTTAAATCGGGCGGAATTCTCCTCTATTGCACTTGTACGGTTTTAAAAGAGGAAAATGATGACATTGTTTCAGGCTTTCTTTGTAATCACAGGGATTTTTCCGTTATTTCCTGTGAACAGATTTTAACAGGCAAAGACGGAGAAAGCGGATTTTATATTTGTAAAATGAAAAGGAACTAATTTACTATGAAGATAAATCTTCGTGACCTTACTTACGAAAAGCTTGAAGAATTTATTCTAAATCTCGGCGAACCCAAATTTCGGGCAAAACAAATTTTCAAGTGGCTGTATATGGATATAAACTCTATTGATGATATGACAAATTTATCCAAGAGCCTTCGCGAAAAGCTTTCAGGGATTGCATCTGTTTCTCTTCCCGAGATTGAGGAAAAATTCGTATCGGGTATTGACGAAACCCGTAAATATCTGCTAAAATTAAGTGACGGAAATTATATAGAATCTGTGCTTATGAAATATAAGCACGGCTATACAATTTGTATTTCTTCCGAAGTCGGTTGCCGTATGGGCTGTGCATTTTGCGCTTCAACCATTGGCGGGCGGATAAGAAATCTTACCCCATCTGAAATAATCGGACAGGTAATGGTTGTTTGCAGGGATTTAGGGGAAAGAATTTCAAATATTGTTATGATGGGAATTGGTGAGCCTTTTGATAATTTTGAGAATGTTATGACTTT
>JAZRTD010000112.1:0-1231 GCA_045651845.1 Clostridia bacterium
TATGGAAAATAAGGATAAGTATCAGATTGTGATGAGTGCGGGAAAAAATAACCAGTACGAAAATGTGAAAAATTTGTTGAAGAAACAAGGAATTGACCTTGAAGTGCAGAAAAATATAAGAGTGCTTGAATATATTTATGATATGGCGTCGGCGCTTAATGCCTGTGATTTGATTATTGGCAGGTCGGGAAGCTCTGTTTGTGAAATGACTGCTCTTGGAAAGCCTTCAATTTTGATTCCCTCGCCTAATGTTGCGGGGAATCATCAGGAATTTAATGCACGATTTATTGAGAAAAACGGAGCGGCGAAGGTGATACTTGAAAGTGAATTGAGCGGAGAATTTCTTAAAAGTGCAGTTGAGGAAATTCTCGGCAGTAACGCAAATTACTCCAAAATGTCGGGAAATGCTATGAAAATCGGCATAAGAAATGCAACAGAGCGGCTTTATGAGATTATAAAGGAAATCACTCCAAAAGCATAAGTAACCTTATCCCCTGTTATTGCATAGGATATAATGCAATAATTTTTCGGGGGTTTGGAGTATGAAAGTTCTTAAAATAAATGGCGGAAAACGGCTCTATGGCGAAACAACGGTTCAGGGGGCTAAAAATTCAGCCCTTCCCTGCCTTGCGGCGTCACTTCTCGGAAAAAGATGCGTTATCCGCAATTGTCCTGATTTGACCGACACTCACGCTTGTATAAAAATATTAAACAGCCTTGGTATCAGTACGAAATTTGAAAATAATACGGTTATAACCGAAGGCGAAGAGGAGCTTTTTTGCCATAAGGTTGATGATGTACTTATGAAAGAGCTGAGGTCGTCCATAGTTTTTTTGGGTGCAATTCTTTCAAAATGCAAAAAAGCGGAGATTTCTTTTCCTGGGGGTTGCTGTATCGGGGCAAGGCCTATTGATATGCATCTTGCTGCTTTCAGGCAAATGGGTGTTGAAGTTGAGGAATGTGACGGGAAAATTTTTTGCTTTGTCAAAAAGCTTGAAAGCTGCAAAATAAGACTACCCTTTCCAAGCGTTGGTGCAACGGAGAATATAATGCTTTTAGGGGCGGTTTCCGATTGTGAATTTGAAATTGAAAATGCCGCCAGAGAGCCTGAAATTCTGGACCTTAGGAATTTTATAAATTCTATGGGCGGAAACATAACAGCAGACGATAAAGGCAATATCTTCATAAAGGGAGTAGATAGCCTAAGCGGAGCAGATTACAAAATAATGCC